>JBBSIX010000077.1:0-11876 GCA_038231875.1 Chloroflexia bacterium
GCCACTATCTTGGAGATTTGGCCCCTTGAGATCGGGTTGTTGTAGCGGAAGTAAGGGTCATTATTAGCGTTGCAAGGTTCGCCCGCCCCGCCGCAAGGATAGCCTCCGATGATGTTGCGGCAGGCGAGGCAGCGCACGAATGGATAGAAGGTTGAGCCTGGGCGCACGTCAGCGAACTGTATGCTGCAAGCTGTAGGGGTGGGGGTGGGTATAGTGGTGCTTGTAGATGTAGATGTAGATGTAGAGGTGGGAGGTACATTTGTGCTTGTAGAGGTAGAGGTGGGAGCAGTGGTACTGGTGGTCAGGGCGGTGGCTGTACTGGTGGTGGTGTTCGTGGGGGCGGCAGTAGTGGGGGTGTGAGTGGCAGTAGAGGTGGAGGTTGGGGGTGAGGTGGCCGTCTCTGTAGCTGCGATGGTAGGGGTACGGGTCGGCGTGGGTGGCGTAGGTGAGGCGACTGTGCTTGTAGGCGAAGGGGTTGCGGTTGTGCATGGGTCGGAGTAGCGCTCGGTCAGTGTGTTGTATGCACACCCATTGCACCCCTTGTAGTTACCGACTGCCCACGCTTCATCAGGGGATAGGGCTGCCACCGCAGATAATGTACTAAGGATCGTTCCAGGACTTGGGCTAGGCACCACACTCCACTGACTGCCGTCCCAGTGCAGCGCCATTGTATAACTACTTTCCCCATTGCAGCAATGGTTTCCCACGGCCCACACATCATCAGGACCTGTACCTGCTATTGCATAGAGCCAACTGACTTGATTGGGGTTGGGGCTGGGCACGACACTCCACTGCACTCCATCCCAGTGCAGGGTCAAGCTGGAACCATTGGCTCGGCCTGCAACCCACACGTCATTGGCCGATATCGCCGCTATACCGAACAACTCGTCATCATAGATGATGTTAGGGCTGGGCACGACACTCCACTGCACTCCATCCCAGTGTAGGAGGAAGGTACGGGCATTGCCGGTTTGATCGTCAATATAGGTTCCCGCAGCCCACACATCGTTAGAGGCCACTGCCGCTACATTCTTCAGCATATTGTTGGCAGTGCCAATGTTGGGGCTGGGCACTATGCTCCACTGAGCGCCATCCCAGTGCTCAATGAGTGTCTGGTATGTGCCAATCCCGCCGTTATCAATCACCTTATCGCCCACAGCCCATATGTCGCTGGAAGATAGAGCATCTACTTTGTAGAGGCCGTTATCACCACTGGCATTGGGGCTTGGGATGAGGTTCCACTGCACTCCATCCCAATGTTCTACCAACGTGCTGTGAGCGCCGCCGCCGGAATATCCCACCGCCCATATATCGTTTGCGGAGAGGGCATCTATACCACCGAGAGCGCTTACATCTGTACCCGGATTGACGCCATCAATCGCACTCCACTGCACTCCGTCCCAGTGCAGGATTAATACTCGCCCTACAAGGTTGGGGTCATCATAGTCACCAACAATCCATATATCGTTGGGGGAGACGGTTGTTATGCCGAAAATCCAGTTAACTGAGGAACTGCGATTAGGACTGGGAACAACACGCCATGCCGGTCCACAAGCTGGGGGGCTGGGTGTAACCAGAGGGGCCAGGCTTGATTGGCCTGCGTTACGAGCCCCGTTCACCTCGCCGGCTGCGGAGGGTTTAGTGGCGGCAAAGACAGGGTTGGATCCAACAGCAGCAGACCCCGATGTGAAGGATAGCGGTGGAGAGGCTTTGTGTGCTTTAGCGGCAGGTTGGAGGCCAAACCAGAGGGTTCCCACTACCCATGCTGTCCCCGCTAGTACGCTCAAGCTAATGAAGAGAAGGATTCTGATCGAGTGTGGCATCATGGAGGGCCTTTCTTTATGCTTTGTGCCTGGTGTCTGGTGCCGCCTTGTCCAACCCCCAGGAGGCGTTAGCCGGAGCACCTCACGCAGTATCGTACTCTCATATATCGTACATCTCTCCTGGAAACAGGAGCGCTGCTGTGGGCGCTGAGATTGATCGGGGCACTACTGAGTTTCTGGGGCTACCATAACTCTCAGGCGAAGTGAGAAGGCGTGGTTGAGAGGTTGAAAGGTTGAGAGGACCGGTTGGTGCAGACCCTCTCAACCTCCAACTACTTCTGACTGTGAATACTAGAGCTTAGAATCAGGAGCTTGGGGTGAAGCTAATGCGATGACTTACGGAGTAAGATCGCACGTTGGAGTGATATAGTAGCGCATCGTCAGCGTGTGCCGAGCGCCATTGTCGTCCACATAGAAGCCGACTGCCCAGCTGCTTCCCCCTGCACACAGGTTTGTGCCCGGCACTACAGCAACCGCTCGCAAGTAGTTGTTATTCGCCCCAACGTTAGGGCTAGGAACAACTGTCCACACTCCATTGACACGACGCTCTACCAATGTCCTCTGTGGCGGGTCTTCAGCCGAGCCTACCGCCCAGATATAGTCAGAGCTGACAGGTGCGCTCCCGTACAGTACATTCGCGTAAACACCGGGGCTTGGGCTGAATTCTCGGCTCCATCCTACTATTGGACCGTTCCAGATGAGAGTCTGGGTATCTTTGGCGTTACTACCATCATTAGGGAGGTAAGCTCCAACGGCGTGGGCTTGACGATTCGTGATGCCTGTGACGGAGAACAGGTAGTTCCAAAATGGGCTTGGCTGTGGTTCTGTAATCTCCGACCAACTTATGCCGTTCCAATGCAAGATCAGGTTCCGGTGTATGGGTTGGCTACCGTATGGGTGATCAGTAAACCCAACTGCCCACACGTCGTCCTTCTTAACGATGGAGACCCCATGCAGATAGTTGTTGACGGCTCCACTCTGATTGGGACTAGGCACAACACTCCATGCGATGCCGTTCCAGTGGAGGATAAGCGTCTGTAAGTCACCGTCAGCGCCGTGATAGCCAACAGCCCACGCATCGTCGTCAGAGCGGGCAGAGACCTCCTTCAAGACGTTAGTGCCCGTCAGGTTGGGGCTTGGCACGATGCTCCAGGTCTGCCCACCGTCAGCCGAATACTCGATCAAGGTTTGCGCGCCGGTGGGCACAAGCCAGTCTCCGGCATCCGCGTCCCATACCGCCCTGGAGGTCGCCCCCTGGTAGCCTACCGCCCAGAAGGGGCGAGTGTCCGCCTCGATTGTGGGCACTCGCGCTACTCCAAACAGTTCGCTGTTGAGTGCGACGGACGGGTTGGATTTCTCATTAAAGCAAGGAGCAGTACCAGGCGCAGCTTGTTCCCAGCGCTCGATGAGGGGCTTGTATTGATTAGAAACGTTCTTTGAGCCAACGGCCACTACTGCATCATCGGCCTGGGCCGCCACCCCGAACAGATAATTGTCCGTCCCGCTGGGATCGTCACTGCATGTGATCTCCCACTGGTCGGCTACGGCCTTGACCTTCATAGCAGGCGTCGCTGCCAGTGTGCTCACCAACAGGAGAGCGCATGCCATGAAGACGTGGAACGCGGGTGAAAACCGTTTTTGTGCCTGTTGAACTTGTAGAACTATCCTGGACATGTGAGTTACCCTCCTTGTTGGTATTGGCGATGGTCCGCAACAAGCTAGAGCGCACAGAAGTGCAAACAGAAACCGCGCACCCTTCCAAGCGATTGAGGCAAGCAGCAACTATAAAGACACCCGAAGGGTGAAACGATTCTACCACAGCTCTACCGCCGTGTCAATAGACAAGCGCCCTATTATGCTGGGTAATAGGGCGCTGTGTGCCTACTCCAGCTTTACGGGGTCCGGCAGCCGGGGTGGAAGGTGTTGGCTGTTATCTTGGCTGCCTGCCCCCTCGTCACTGAGGCGTTCGGCCTGAAGTAGGGGCGGCTCTCGCTGTCGCACGGCTCGCCCACGCCACCGCAAGGGTAGCCCCCCATCACACTGCGCGAGGACAGCCGCTCAATGAACAAGTAGAAGGGGCTATCCGTCGGCACGTCTGCGTAGGTCTGGCCGGTGTGTGGCTCTGAGAAGCCAGCCGCGTTCGACACGATCTTGGAGAGTTGTCCGCGTGAGGCGGGGGAGTTGGGGCGGAAGTATGGCCTGTTGTCGGGGGCCACGCAAGGCTCATCAGGTCTCTGTCCGCAGGGGTAGCCGCCCATGTAGCCCGCGTTACTCAACTGCTGAATAAAGATGTAGAAGGGAGAGTCCTCCGGCACATCTTCGTAGATGCGAGGTCCAGGGAAGGTAGTGAGCTCATCGGAGAGGGCTACAACCTTCGAGATTTGGCCTCTGGTGATGGGGCTGTTGTACCTGTAGTAAGGGTCGTTATTCGCGTTGCAAGGCTCGCCCGACCCACCACAAGGATAGCCTCCGATGATGTGGCGGCAGGCAAGGCATCTGACGAAGGGATAGAAGGTGTTGGTGGGCGGCACGTCCTCGAACTGGATGTTGCACACTGTAGGCGTGGGAGTGGGACCGCCCGGCGTCTGGGTGGGGCCGGTTGTGGGAGTGGAGGTGGGTGTTGTTGTAGATGGGATAGATGTCGGTGTGGGGGTGGCCCCGCCGGGCAAGATGTAGTTGAAGGCTTTAGCTACGTCCACATCGTCGTAGAAGTCGGTGGGGTTGTCGCGGGTGCCGAAGGTGTAGCCGGTGATCGAGTAAAGCGTTGAGCCGTTGACCGGAGAACCCACGCCGTTTCGCGGCACTGTCACCTGTATCACGCCGGTAGCAGGGTTGAAAGTACCGGTGGTAGGGAACTGGGCCGGGTACTGAAGGAGTTTGCAGTTTTGTGGCGTGTTATCGGTGCAGCCCACGTCCGGGCCGGCAGCGACTGTGCCTGTGCCGTAGAAGAAACTGGGCGTGGCTCCGCCGGTGGACTTGGCTCCGGCATAGTAGATACGGTAGCTCTCCTCCCCCGAATCGCCTACCGACTTGGACTGCCAACGCGCCAACCACAGCACCGAAGAAGCGCCCGGCAGCACAAGAGGCTGAGTAAGATCAGATATTGTCATCGTCACGGTGATGTCTGTGCCGGTGGCGGCCATCCCTACGCTCCTGATGTCGAGCGCATCGTAGTTGGGGCCGGGACCGGCGGCGCTAAAGTGCGGATAGTGGGCATCATCTGCGGGGTCGCTCACCGGGTTGGTGGGCGCAGTGCCGTTGAGGGTAGTACCGAACAGGGACGGGCCGGCAAGCTGGCGAGCCTCGAAGACGCTGGGGCCGTGATGCTGGTTGGTTGTGTCGTCGTAGATGATACGCATCGCCCCACTGTTGTCGTGCTGGAGGGTCAGGAAGTCGGCCATACTGCGGTCGCCCCCGCTAGCCAGGCAGGTAGTGCCGCTGGTGCATACCTGGCCGTAGTGGGTCGGGTGCTGGCTGGCTTGCGCCTGGTATATAGTGGGGTTGGGCGTATCGGCATTGAACACATAGTTGATGTACAGGTACCATTTGGCGGTGGTAGCGCCCTGGGGGTCGTTGAACCAGCTTGGGAAACTGTCGGGGTTGCCGAAGCGCTCGGTAGCCAGATAAGCCACCGCCACACGGCCTGCCGAGCCGCCCACTATCCAGGGGAACAAGGCAGTGTTGGCATCGTTACCATTCAAGCGCACCGGTTGGCTCCAGGTTTGGGCGTGGTTGGTTGAATAGGTGAGATAGACATTGTGGTTGGCGCTGTCCACATAGGTGACGTACACGTTACCTGCGGCGTCGGTGGCGAGCAGGGGGAAAAGATTGCCCGTTTCGCCCGATGCGTTGCCGGCCAAACTAGTCGTGAAGGTCAGGCCGGTTCGCTGGTTGACGTCCACATGAGCCGAGGCCACAGACACCGTGTTGCCCCTTGTACAAGGCAGGTAGAGGTAGCGGTCCACCGGATCGAAGCGCAAGTCGCCACAGGGCGCGCCGGTGTTCATGGGGGTAGTGAAATCGGCCTGAGCGGGCAAGAAGGTTTGCCCATCGGTGGACGACACCACGAACGAGCCGTTGACGATCTGGCGGAAGGTCAGGAACTGCGTATTGTCCTCCGCGCCGTTGGTAGGGCCGTCATCAAGAGCCATCCACTGGCGGTCCACAACGGCCATGTAAGAACTGAGGGAGTTACGGGTAAAGGTGTTGCCGCCGTCGGTGGAGCGGGCCGCCGCGATGTTTCCCAGGGCTTCGAGGTCGGTGAAGTAGTAGTAGTTCTGGTCGTCCACCTCGGTCGAGGTGTCGCCGCCGCCGGGGCCTACGTCCGGGCGCACGCGGTTGGAGACATTATAAGTATCGCCGTTGTTGTGCGAAATCCAAACGAACGACTGCTGAGTAGAGGTTCCCCAGGGGCCGCTGGCAACCAGGTCGCCCGATGTGGGGCCAACGGCGATGTCG
This sequence comes from Chloroflexia bacterium, assembly GCA_038231875.1. Classification (GTDB taxonomy): domain Bacteria; phylum Chloroflexota; class Chloroflexia; order QHBQ01; family JADMIH01; genus JADMIH01. Next base: position 6,282 of record JBBSIX010000077.1, read on the forward strand.
GGTTCGCCCACCTGCCTCTGCGGATCTACAAGAGTGTTGGTGTTGAAAACGATGCCGCCCGTATCGCGGAAGGGGCCTGGGGGTGGCGGTATATTGGGGTTGCAGCCCGTGCCGGCGCCTATGTCCAGCGTTACCCTACCGGAATATGTGCTGTTGGGGATATTTTGTATCAAGAACGGCACTACCTGCACTGTATAGGTGACATTGGGACGCGGGCAGATAATGGCAGCTTGCTCAGGGTCGCCGGTGGTGCCTGAGCTTGCAGCAACATTGCCTTCCGGGTCCAGCACATAGAGGTCGTAATCGTCGCTGGGGTTAGTCCAGGAGATGGCAATGGTAACAGTCAATTCCTGGGTATTGGTGAAAGATGACGGCACTTGTATGTAGAAATCGAACTCGTCGCAGTTGCCCGGCACCTCGCAAAGTTCGCGGTCGGGCACAGTCGTGCCGGCGGGGTACGTTTCGCCGTCCCAGGTGAGAGTACGCACCGACTCGGTAAGTCTGCCGCTGCTGGGGGTGGCCGCGAGGCTGCTGCTTGCCTGCCGCAACAGAGCGCCTCCCAGGAGAGCTGTGAGGGCCAACAGCACCCCACTGACTGTGATCCAAATAGCTCTGGAACGGGCCGTCTGCCCTGATTGAACGTTCATACTTCCTGCTCCTTTCGATATTAATGTGTGCGTCTTTGCCACACAATCTATAGAAGACATACCGATATGTCGAGAGCCGGCAAACCGGCCCTGGATAGGATGATTGGCTGCTGACTGCAAGAACTGTGCCTCAAAAGGGCTTGTATCCTTGGAGAAGTCTACGCAGGCGTGTTTGGGGGTACTACTCAGGTTGGCGCCCTCTGACTTACACCGTATACAAACGGAAGGCACATCTGCACATAGGGACGCATAAGAACAATAAAGGGGAGATTGCTCTCGCGCATCTCCCCTTCTATCTTGCCTGCCCAGGCTTGAGAAGCCCTTATACCGTCGCCTTCTTTTCCCGTGCCGACCTTTCGTTCATCTCCTCAAGGGCCTCTTCCACTTCCTTGATAACGTAGTCGGGGGTAGAAGCGCCTGCGGTCAGGCCGACCGTCTTTACGTCTTTGAACCATTCTTCCTGTAGCTGCTCCGGGCGTTCGATGTGATAGGCGGGGCAGAACTCGGAGGCAATATCGCGCAGGTGGCGGGTGTTGGCCGACTCGTAGCCGCCCACCACGATCATCACGTCGACCTCTTTCGCCAGGTCAATGGCGGCGGGCTGGCGCTTGGCAGTGGGCAGGCAAATCGTATTGTGGGCGTGGACCTCGCAGCCGTGCTCAAGGAAGCGGTCCACTACCTCTTTGACGAACCCCTTGTACCACTCGGTGTTTTGGGTGGTCTGCGACAGCAGGGCTATCCGGCGTATCTTGGCGGCGGGCGTGCCGTCGGCCTCAAGCGCGGCCTCGATGTCGGCCACCGTGTGGGCGGAGATAGCGCGGCGGGCGTTCCAACTCTTTACCCTGCTCCTCGGCTTTTCACCCTCCGGCGTCTCTCCGGCTCCATCCTGCCCTTCCTCGAACACCGAGTTGGCCCAGCCGAGGATGCCCTTAGTCTCTGGGTGGTGAGCATCGCCGTACACTATCACCCAATCGCCTTCCTGCATGAGCCGCTTGGCAAGCTGCTGCACCCTCGTCACCAGGGGGCAGGTGGTGTCTATCAACTCAAGCCCCGCCTGCTGTGCGCGCCGATAGACCTCCGGAGCCGCCCCATGCGCCGTCACCGCCACAGTGGACGCGGTGGTGCTTTCGAGGCCGTCTACCACCTCCACCCCCTGTGCGCTGAGTTTCTCCACTAGCTGCGGGTTATGTACCAACGTGCCCAGCGTGTCAATGCGAGGCCGACCCTTGCCCGCCTCGTCTATCTGGTCCAGGGTCATCTTCACCCCGAAGCACATCCCCATCTCTTTTGCCAACTTTATCTCGAACATCGGATTCTCCCATGCGTAAAACTACTTTTTACGCCCCGTTCTTCACGTATACACCCTTGTCGCGCCGCATGTAGCCATAGTCAACCAGCGAGCGGCGAAGGGTGCAATAATCTTCGTTTACTTCCTCTAATATAACGTTTACTTCAGGTTCTGTGTATTGCCGTTCCGGCTCAAACCTTCGAGCAAGCTCGTCCAGTATCACCACGATCTGTGTTTGCTTTTGCGGAAAAGCCGTCAGCTTGCCGCCGGGCATAAAGCTCTCCAGCGTCAGTTCGCGAGCGTCGGTAGGGCGGGGGCGCACGCCGCGATGCTTGCCCAAAGCTCTGCGAGCGGCGCTGAACGCCGGCTGGTTGAGCGCGTACGGGCTGTACTGGTCGGGAGTATGAGGGGCAGGTTCGGCCAACTTGATTACGCACGCTTGCTGCATATTGTCAATATGACGCAACAGGTCTCGGTGGCCTATGCCGGTGGCCTCGTACAGTTGCATCCTGTCGGCAGGGCCGTCAACAAGCGCCGAGGCGATCCGCAAGCGGTCGAGGTCGAGCAGCGATCCCATGAGGGAGATAAACGGCTCTATATCCAGGCTGTCGATCGTAGGCTGTTCGCCTGTTTCTATATCGGTCTGTTCTACTGCCATGTAACTGTCTCCAGATAACTGTGTACAATTCGTTTCGATTTGGGCGCACTATCCCACAATAGAATCATACCAGCTAATGGGGGCCGTGTCAATCACTTGTGTGCGTGAAAATGTTCAGATTTGAGGTGGAGGGAAAAATTGCAGGAGCCTGGAAGCCTTTGCGTTTTTGGCCTTGTATGTTAAAATAGTGGCGGAGAGATGGCAGAGTGGACGATTGCGTCCGTCTTGAAAACGGATGACCGATGAGGTCCGTGGGTTCGAATCCCACTCTCTCCGCCGGGAGCTTTGCACGCTGCAAGGCTCTTTTTCTCTTGGAGGTAGATCATGGCTGACAAAGTTGGTAAAGACAACGGACAAGTAACGGTGTACGGCACGGTTTGGTGCTCGGATTGCAAGCGGAGCAAGCAGTTCTTGGGCGAGCACCGAATGCCTTATAAGTGGGTGGACGTAGAGGAAGACAAAGAGGGCCTGGCCTTTATCGAACAGGTGCAAAACGGCGGCCACTCGGTGCCCACTATCTTGTTTGCCGACGGCAGCACCCTGGTCGAGCCGAGCAACCCGCAACTGGCGGCCAAGCTGGGCATCTCCACGAGGGCGCAGTGTGACTACTACGATGTAATTGTGGTAGGCGGCGGGCCTGCTGGGTTGACTGCTGCCCTGTACACCGCCCGCGAGGGGCTGTCCACCCTGGTAGTGGACCGCTCAAGCCTGGGCGGGCAGGTAGGCATCACTGAGAGGTTGGACAACTTTCCGGGCTTCCCCGAAGGAATCAGCGGGCACGAGTTCGCAGACCGCCTTGTGGAGCAGGCAAAGCGGTTCGACGTAGAGTTGGTGTCGGCACAGAACGTAGTGCGCGTTGAGAAAGATGGGGACTACTGCGTGGTACGCACCGAGGACGGCTCGGAGTACCGCTCGAAGGCCCTGCTGATCTCCACAGGCTCCACCTACAAGCGGCTGGGCGTAGAGGGCGAGGACAAACTGATCGGCACTAGCGTCCACTACTGCGCCACCTGCGACGGCCCTTTCTACAAAGGCAAGGATGTGGCCGTGGTCGGCGGGGGCAACAGCGCCGTCGAGGAAGGCTTGTTCCTGACCGAGTTCGCGTCGCACGTCACCCTGCTGGTGCGCGGCGATACGCTCAAGGCCGGCCAAATCGCGATAGACAAGCTGAAGGAGAAAGACAATATCGTCACCCGCTACAACACCGAGGTGGTGCAGCTTAAGGGCAAGCCGAAGCTGCGGGAAGTGTTGGTCAAGGACCGCACCACCGGCAAGACGGAGCTTCTTGAGCCGGAACCTGCGGGCATATTCGTCTTTGTCGGCCTGAAGCCCAACACCGGCTTTTTGCCCGAAGCCCTGGAGAAAGATGGGCAGGGCTTCATCAAAACGTCGCCCACTTTGGAAACATCGCTGCCGGGTGTATTCGCGGCGGGCGACGTGCGCGTGGGCAGCACCAAACAGGCGGCCTCGGCAGCCGGTGAAGGGGCCACCGCCGCCCTGATGATACGCGACTACTTACGGAAGATGGGTTAGAGGCCGGAGCCTGGGCCGACCAGCCTCAACTTCTCAAGGGGTTTGGCAGCCAGGGAAGAAGGTGTTGGCATCTATCTTCGAGGCTTGCCCCCTCGTCACATTAGCCCCTGGACGGAAGTAGGGACGGTTCTGTGCGTCGCACGGCTCTCCCACACCGCCGCAGGGATAGCCTCCCATGATGCCCCTCTGCGACAAACGCTCGATGAACACCCAGAAGGGGCTGCCCCCCTCTACATCTGTGTAGGTCTGCTGGGTCGTGGGCACGGGTGTGTTGTCGTTGTCTGCATTGGAGACTATCTTGCTCGTCTGCCCCCTCGTCACATTAGCCCCTGGACGGAAGTAGGGTCTCCCCTCGCTGTCGCAAGGCTCTTCCGCCCCGCCACAGGGGTAGCCTCCCATCAACCCTCTTGAGGAAAGCCGCTCTATCCAGATGTAGAAGGGGCTGTCCACCGGTATGTCGGCGTAAGTCTGGGAGGAGTGAGGCTCGGAGAAGCCTGCCGAGTTGGAGACTATCTTGGATAGCTGCCCCCGTGTGATGGAGCTACCAGGTCGGAAGTAAGGGTCGTTGACTGAGTTGCATGGTTCGCCCGCCCCACCGCAGGGGTAGCCTCCGATGATGTTGCGACAGGCGAGGCAGCGCACGAAGGGGTAGAAAGTAGAGATTGGGGCTACGTCGCTGAACTGGATGGTGCATACACCTGGCGTATGATATATGCCGAAGTAGTAAGAGGGCTTATTCCCTGCTGCCGTGAAGTCGCCCCCCACATACACACTCCTATCTCTCACCACTATGGCACGGACGGCACGATCAGTACCAGAGCCAAGAGCGGACCAGTTGCTACCATCCCACTTGGCTATACGGTTGGCAGGAACCCCTCCTGCTGCGGTGAAGACACCACCCACGTACACATCTGTGCCTCTCACCGCTACGCCCCAGATATAATCACTAGTGCCCTCACCAAGAGCGGACCAGTTGCTACCATCCCACTTGGCTATACGGTTGGCAGGGATCCCTCCTGCTGCGGTGAAGAAGCCTACTGCATACACGTCTGTACCGCTTACTGCTAAGGCACTGACGGCACGATTAGTGCCTGAACCGAGGGCGGACCAACTGCGGCCATCCCATTTGGCTATGTTGGTTGCAGGTACTTCACCTGCTGCGCCGAACTCACCACCCACGTACAGGTCTGTGCCGCTTACTGCTAGGGCATAGACAGAGGGGAACTGATAATTCAGGCCTGAACCAAGAGAAGACCAGCTGCTGCCGTCCCACTTGGCTATGTAGTTGGCAGGGATCCCTCCTGCTGTGGTGAAGTTACCACCCACGTATAGGTCTGTGCCCATTACTGCTAAGGCACTGACGGCACGATCAGTACCTGAGCCAAGAGCGGACCAACTGCTGCCGTCCCACTTGGCTATGTTGCCAGCCGGTGCTCCCCCTGCTGCGCCGAACCCACCGCCCACGTACA
>JBBSIX010000078.1:0-11875 GCA_038231875.1 Chloroflexia bacterium
GAGGCGCACCACAGGCATGTTGGCGTTTTCCAGTTTCTGCACCTCGTGATCCTGTTCCGGGTCGGTCGCGCCCTCTATGGTCAAATAGATGAACAGCCGGTCGTGTGCATAGGCAGAGGGACGGCCTGCCGGTTCACCCGTGATGGGGATAAGGCCCTTGCCCTCCTTGCCGGTGCTCTCGGCCAGCAGTTGCTCGGCCCACAAGCCGAAGCTGTCGAGGTCGGGGGAGGTCAATACAGTCACCTTGTCGCGCCCGGCTCGCCAGGCCGTGCCCATGATCGTGCCCAGCCATGTGCCGGGGTTGTCCTCCGGGTTGACGCAGGGGGCGCACGCCTCGGCCATCGTCTCGGCTCGGTCCAGCAAGGTGTCTATATCCAGGCCCATAAGGGCGGCAGGCACGATGCCGAAGTAGGAGAGGGCCGAGTAGCGCCCGCCTATGTCGGCCATGTTGAGGAAGGTGCGCCGGAAGCCTTCTTTGCTTGCCAACTCCTCCAACGAACTGCCGGGGTCGGTAATGGCGACGAAGTTTTCGCCGGCTTTCTCGCCCTTTGCGGCGTCTACTTTTTCGCGGAAGTAGCGGTAGAAGCTGATCGTTTCGGTGGTGCCGCCCGACTTGGTAGCCACGACAAAGAAGGTGGTTGCCGGGTCTATGCGCCGTTCTATGGCCTCTATCGTGCCCGGATTGGTCGAGTCGAGCATGAAGAAGCGCGGGTAGCCCTCAGCCTGCCCAAGCACCCGGTTGATCACCTCCGGGGCGAGCGACGAGCCGCCCATGCCCAGCAGCACTACGCTCTTGTAGCCCGCTTCTTTGACCTCCTGCGCAAACCCGGCAGTGTCGGCTGCACAGTCCCGCATGATAGAAGCCACCCCGAGCCAGCCCAGGCGGTTCTTGATCGTTTTTTGGGCCGCTTCGTCCTCTTTCCAGAAAGAGGCGTTTTTATCCCATATCTTTGAGGCGTACTGTTTCGAGCCGGCGAGCCGCAGGTTCTGGCTAACCTGCGGCCCGAGTTCCCCCAGGCTAGCGCTGTACCTCTCCGACAGGCCCGACAGCAGCGAGTCGCGCTTGGCCTCGATACATGCGTCCAGGGTGGTGAAGCTCTTGCTGAACGATTCTACGCCTTCCACCGTCAGTTCGTCGGTTATTTGCTCTAGGGAGATGCCCAGGCTCTCCAACTCGGCCAACTGCCGGCGGGCGAGGTCCACATTCGCGTCTACCGTGCGGGCTACCTTGCCGTGATCCATAAACGCTTTGATGGTGGCGTCGGGCATTGTGTTCACGGTGTCGGGGCCGATTAGCTCCTCGACGTACATCACGTCGTTGTACTCCGGGTTCTTGGTGGAGGTGGAGGCCCATAAGGGACGCTGCACCCTGGCCCCTTTCTCTTTGAGGCGCTCCCAGCGGTCAGCGCCGAATACCTGGAGGAACTCCTCATAAGCCATTTTGCTGTTGTTGATGGCGGTGGTGCCGAACAGGCTCTTGATTAGCTTCTGCTTGTCTGGGTCTTGTGTCTGCTTGAGCTTCTCCTCCAGCGCTTTGTCGGCCTTAGTGTCCACTCGGCTGACGAAGAAGGAGGCCACCGAGGCGATCTTGTCCACCGGCTTGCCTTCGGCCACGCGCCTCTCCAGCGCTTTCAGGTAAGCCTCCATCACCTGCCGGTATACGCCTACCGAGAAGATTAGGGTGATATTGACGTTGATGCCCCTGTAGAGCGTTTCCTCAATGGCGGGGATGCCCTCGGCGGTGGCGGGTATTTTGATGAGCACATTGGGCTTGTTGATGGCGTCCCAGAACTCCTGGGCCTCTTTGATGGTGCCCTCGGTGTCGTGCGCCAGGCCGGGGGCCACCTCGATGGAGATAAAGCCGTCTTCCCCTTCCGTCTTGTCGTAGATGGGGCGCAGTGTATCGGCTGCGTTGCCTATATCCTCGATGATCAGTATCTTATAAATGTCGGCTGCCGACTTGCCCCCCTGCACAAGTTTCTCGATGGCGGTATCGTAGTCGGTGGAGCCGGAGATCGCTTTCTCAAAGATCGTGGGGTTGGCGGTAACGCCCTTGATGCCGTTGTCCAGCATCCTCTGCAACTCGCCGGAGGTAATCAGCCCGCGCCGAATATTGTCCAGCCAGGGACTCTGGCCGTACTCCCCTAGTTGCTGTAGCGGGTTTTTTGCTGTGTCTGCCATATGTTTGCTCCTTTTTCACACCCCTTCGCGGATTGTGCAACGGCACGTCGCTAATCACGAACGCCGGCTGACGTATCAGGGATAATGTATGTATCTTCTCAGCCAGTCAAGCGTGCGTCGCCAGGCGTCCTCGGCGGCTTCGGGGCGGTAGGCTGGGCGTTCTTCGTTGGCGAAGGCGTGGGGCGCGTCCGGGTAAACCACTATTTCGCTATCGTGGCCCCTCTCCTCCAACTTAGCGCGAAACTCCTCCACCCTGGGGATCGGGATGCTCTTGTCCTCCCCGCCGTACAGGCCAAGATAAGGGGCCGGTACGCCGGTGTCTGCTTCTTCGAGAGGCGGGTCGCCGTAAAAGACTACTGCCGCCGCGATGCGGTCGCCTTTGTAGGCCATGCGGGCAGCCAACTTGCCGCCCATGCAGAACCCCAGCACCCCTGCTTCTTTCGGCTGAACGTCGGGGCGGGCGATCAGGTAGTTTACCGCGCCCTGTATGTCCTGCATGGCGCGTGGGACATCGAGGCCCATCGCCAGCTTACGCGCCTCGTCAGGCTCCCGCGCAATCTCGCCCCTATACAGGTCGGGCACGAGCGCGGCGAACCCGTTGCGGGCCAGCCTATCGGCCACTCCCTTGATCTGCTCGTTCAGCCCCCAGTACTCCTGGAGGACCACCACACCGGGGAACGGCCCGTCTCCCTCCGGCGTCGCCAGGTAGCCCGGAACCATGCCTCCGCTTCCATCAAACTCGATCATAGATGCTTGTCCTTCTTCATTCTTCGTTAGAAAGTAGAGCAGCCCTAGCTCTGTTTCTCCCTGGGCGTCTCCATAGAAGTTTGGGTTGGCCCATTCTGCTCCAGTTGGCGCTCGTGGGGCGCCTGCCCAAGTTCACCCTTGTCGGGTAATACCTCCGATGTGGGCTGTACCGGGGGCGATGCGGTGGGACGGTGCATGAGGGCAAGGCCGTGCTGCACCACATTGTCCACCGTAAAGCCGTACTTCTCGAAAATAATCTCGGCTGGGGCCGACGCGCCGAAGGTCTCCACAGCGATAATGCTCCCCTTGCTGCCCACCCACTTGCGCCAACCCATTGGCGAGGCCGCCTCGATAGAGATGCGCCGCTCTACATCGGGCGGCAGCACTTCGTCCTGGTAAGACTGGTCCTGCTCCTCGAACAGCTCCCAGCAGGGCATCGAGACCACGCGGGTCTTTATCCCCTGCTCCTGAAGGGTGGGGCGCGCCTGGAGCGCCAGTTGCACCTCTGAGCCGGTAGCTATCAGAATCAGATCGGGTTTCCCCCCGTCCGCCTCGGCCAGAGTGTACGCGCCGCGCATCACTCCCTCGGCGGGAGCCACCTCGCTGCGGTTGAAAATAGGCAGCTTCTGGCGCGAGAGGATAAGGCAGGTCGGCCCATCGCGTCGGGTAAGGGCCATGCGCCAGGCGTAGGCTGTTTCGTTGGCGTCGGCCGGCCTCACCGCCCACAGGTTGGGCACCGAGCGCATGCCGGCCAGCATCTCCACAGGCTGGTGGGTGGGACCGTCCTCCCCCAAGCCCACGCTGTCGTGGGTGTACACCATCAGCATGGGCACTTTCATCAGCGCGGCCAGGCGCACAGGAGGGCGCATATAGTCGTAGAAGATGAGGAAGGTCGAGCCGAAAGGTATCATCCCTCGGTGCAGCACCATGCCGTTGAGCAGCGCGCCCATAGCGTGCTCGCGGATGCCGTAGTGGATGTTGCGGGCCTCGAAGTTGTCGCCGGTCAGGTCGCCGCCGCCCTTGATGTAGGCGTCGGTGGAGGGGTACAGGTCGGCGGCCCCGCTCACAAGGTTGGTTACTTTCGAGGCGATGGCCTGTATCACCGCGCCCGAAGCCGAGCGGGTAGCCATCGGGGCCTTTTCGGGAGCGAAGTCGGGTATATCCTCGTCCCAGCCCTCCGGCAGGCCACCGGACAGATAGAGCTTGAAATCGGCGGCGGACTGGGGGAACTCCAGCTCGTATCGGGCGAACAGGTCCAGCCACTTTTGCTGTGCTTCTTCGCCCCTGGGCACTGCCTGGCGCATATGCTGGAGCGCCTCGTCAGGCACGTAGAACGGCTCTTGCCAGGGCCAGCCCAGGTTCTGCTTGGTGAGGACGATCTCCTCTTTGCCCAGCGGCGAGCCATGAGCTTCCGAGGTATCGTGCTTGTTGGGCGAGCCGTAGGCGATCACCGTCTTGATGATGACGAGCGACGGCTTGCCTTCTTCGTCCTGTGCTTCTTTGATGGCTTTACGCAGTTTCTTGATGTCGTTTATGTCGTCCACATGCTGCACATGCCAGCCGTAAGCCTCGAAGCGCTTGCCCACGTCTTCGGTGAAAGCCAGGTCGGTGTGGCCGTCAATGGTGATCGTGTTGTCGTCGTAGAAGTAGATCAGTTTGCTCAGCTTGAGAAAGCCCGCTATCGAAGCGGCTTCCGAAGCTACGCCCTCCATCAGGTCGCCGTCCGAGCAGAGGGCATAGGTATAGTGGTCTACTATCTTATAGCCGGGCTTGTTGAAGCGCACCGCCAGCCAACGTTCGGCGAGCGCCATGCCCACGCCATTGGCGAACCCCTGGCCGAGCGGGCCGGTGGTGGTCTCCACGCCTGGGGTGTGGCCGTACTCAGGGTGGGCGGGGGTCTTGGAACCCCACTGGCGGAAGTTCTTTATCTGCTCCAGGCTCAGGTCGTAGCCGCTCAGGTAGAGGGCGGAGTAGAGGAGCATCGAAGCGTGGCCTGCCGAGAGGATAAAGCGGTCGCGGTCGGGCCAGTGCGGGTCGTGGGGGTTGTGGCGCATAATCTCGTCGTAGAGCAGGTAGGCCAGGGGCGCATCGGCCATCGGCGTGCCTGGGTGGCCCGAATTGGCCTTCTGCACCGCGTCCATTGAGAGGGTGCGTATCGTGTTGATGCAAAGAGTGTCTATATCCATGCCGTAGTAGTCGGCTTCTTTACCCTCTTTGCCGGTAATTACATCTGTCACTGCTTTATCTCCTGTTGTTCACGTGCCTTTTTGCTGTTTCTTTAGCCTATACACACGGCTATGTACAGCACCATATGTGCCAACAAAAAGCGGCTGCTCGCGGTTGCGGACGGTGGGGGGGAAAGGTGACAGCGTATGTGTCAGGGGCCGGCAGAAGGTGTGGGAGTGGGCGTTGAGGAGTTGTAGCTTTGCTTTTCTACGATCTCTCCGGTGCCCGGATCAACCCAGTAGTCTTGCTCTCGCACGCCTTCTACAGTTGTGAAGTGCATCACCTTCCATAAGGCACGTTGGTCGCCCGGTACCGGTACTCGCCTCGGTAGAGGGCTAGCTCTAAATTGAAGGCTAATGATCGGATTGGTGTACGTTTCATTCCCTTCTTTTGCAAACGCTCGTGCTTGCTCGACCGTTTTGTCTAACGCTTGCCTGGGACCAATTCTGACGGTTTCCACAGCCGCCCTCAACTCCGCCGGCTGCTCCTTTGTCGGCTTTTCTCCCCTGCCATATGGGGAATGTCCTGCGCTGACGGTAGCTTCGGGGTTACTATCCAGGAATTCTACGCCTATGTAGCTTCCATCCGGGGTAACAAAAGTAAACTTGACCTTCAGTGGCCCCTCCATGCTTTGAGGGATCCCCGCTAAGAGGGCATGTGTGGCTGACACGTCTGTCAGCACAGCATCGCCGTCAATTTTTGTGGCCTCTCTTTGAGCAACGCTAAGTTGCGTAGACCAGGTGGCGGCTGGGCGGGTGAGTTTCGCCGTGCTTATCTCTCGCGCTCCGAGGTACAGTAGGCTGTAAAGTCCCATGTAAACAAGTATTCCAAGGACATAGCCGAGACCTTTGTTTAGCAGTCTAACCGAGCGAATTGCCGGTCTGTGCCAAACCAGCGCGAACAGCACAGCACAGATAAACGCTGCCGCAAGCGAAGAAAGCGGCACTACAATCGTTTCCCACCAGCTTGAGCGGGCTGTATTAATAAAGAGGCCAATCAGAGCTTGAGTTACACCTGCTCCTGCCGCAACCAACAGGCCAAAGGCAAAGTTAAGATGCTCGCTCTTTTTCTTCTTTTGATAGTCATCATAGCCGGCCCCACGCGTACTCCGCCACAGCCGAGTGACTACGGGCACAAAAATCCATATAGCTATCAGCAGCGCTACGAGCCACCCTGCCAGATATGGGTACAGCGCCGGGAAGTCGGGCAAGATGTAACAGCCCTCTACAGCCAGTCCCAGGCCGGCGACCACCGCCCAGATAAAGAGGTTGTGCCATGTGCGGGGTTCTTCAAGCGGCCCCTCGGTGCCGGCGGGCTTTGTGGCGGATAAATTGACTGTAGCTCTGCCCGTATTCACGCCTGGCCCCCTCCGTATTTACTTTCGCCGACGCTGCGAAGGGGTGTAGAATGGGTACACGTCTATCACATTGGCGCCCATATACTGCCCCTTCGAGCCGGCATTCAACAAGCCGTCGTATACCTTGCGAGGCACGTTGCCGTAGATGTAGGTCTTGCCGCTGGTGAATATCACCAGCATCTCCCCGGCGGCGCTGCTATTGCTCGTCAGGGTCAGGATGAATGCCGTCTGGATATTGGCTGGCGGGGCGGTGGTTGGGCTGCTCGCGCAACTCCTGCCCACCCCATGACTTGTGTGCTTCAGGGCGTGGAGCAGCCGGGCAGAAGCGTCGCCGAGGTGATCTTGGCCGATTGCCCTCGCGTCACGATGTCGTTCGGCCTGAAGTATGGACGATTGTCGGGCGGGATGCACGGCCCGATCAATCTGCCGCACTGATAGCCGCCTATAACCGAGCGCGAGGCGAGGCGCTCGATCCATATGTAGAATGGGCTGGAGGTGGGTACGTCCTCAAAGTTTTGCTCGGTGTGCTGGTCCTCGAAGCCCGCAGTGTTGCTCACTATCTTGCTCACCTGCCCCCGGCTGGCGTTATTGCCTGGGCGGAAGTAGGGTAGGCTGTTTGGGCCACACGGCTCGCCCGGCCCGCCGCACGGGTATCCGCTCATTATCTGCCTGTTTGCCAACCTGTTTGTATAGGTATAGAAGGGTGAGCCTGGCTGAATGTCCTCGAATACCTGGCTGCCGGGGTCGTCGTTGTAGCCCGCTGCATTAGACATAATCTTAGAGATTTGGCTCCTAGTGACGGGGTTGATAGGCCCGAAACTGCCGTCAGCGTAGCCGGTGACGATGCCTCGGCAGGCGAGACACTCTATCCACTGGTAGAAGAGCCTGTCGGGGTCTTCGTCCGTGAAGTGGCCGGGCTGGTAGTGCTCGATGAGGAGGCGATTGACATTAGAGAAAGTCTGAGTGCCCACTGACCACATATCGAGGGGGGCCAGGGCAGATACACTCAGCAATTGATTGTTTTCCGTGCTGCCGTCTACGCTGCTTAAAACGGTCCACCGGGTGCCATCCCAATGCTCTACCAGCGTCCGCAACAGTCCCTGGGTTGGCTCTATGTAATCGCCCACGGCCCAAATATCGGACGCGGATGTTGCGGACATGCTCCACAGGCGATTTTCTGCGCCCACGCTGGGAGATGCTACCGAACCCCACTGAGTGCCGTCCCAGTGGAGGATAAGACCTCGCTGCACGCCGCCCCCACCCGAGTCGTAATAGCCTGCCGCCCAGGCGTTTGACGGTGATAGCGCGACCACGGCGTTCAGTTGGTTGTAGCCACTCCCAACCGTTGGGCTGGCTACCTGGCTCCAATACGCGCCGTTCCAATGATAAGTGAGTGTGCCGTAGCCGTTGGAAGTCCGGTTGCCGACCGTCCAAACATCGGTCGAAGAAGTTGCCGATATGCTGTTCAGGTCGCCGAACGGCGCATACTCTAGGGTGGGAAGCACGTTGATCTGCCAACCAGTGCCGTCCCAGTGCCAGACGATCGGATTATCATCATTCGTTTCCGAGTTGCAGCACGAATAGCCTGCCGCCCAGACGTCGTTGGTGGAGATCACAGTTACTGCCCTCACGAGCGTGGACGCAGTTCCGGTAGGCATCTGGACGATGGTCCACTGCGTGCCGTCCCAGTGCATGCTCAAGGGCCGGTGCACACCGTAATGGCCCATACCGACCGCCCAGACGTCGTTCGGCCCGGCGGCTGATACGCCGTAGAGCAAGCCTCCGCCGGTTTCGGGGTTCGGGCTGGGGATCACGCGCCACCGGGTGCCGTCCCAGTACTCAGTGAATGTGCGGAAGATACCATCCTGGCCGGTATAGTAGCCCACCGCCCACGCATCGCTTGCGGATACAGCGGCCACCGAATAAAGAAGAGTGCTGTTTCCCACGTCTACGCCGAGCACGGAACTCCAGTGACCCACCCCGCACTCGACGGGGGTAGACGTGGGGCTGGCCTGGACGGTCTCGGTGCGGGTGGCTGAGGCCTGGACAGCAGTTGAAGTGCGAGTTGGAGATAGAGTGAGGGTGGCAGTAGCGCTCGCGGATGGGCTTTGCGTTGTGCTAGAGGTAGCTGTATCGGCGGGAGCAACAGGCACAACATGGAAAGTAGATTGGTGTTGCCCACCCAGTCTAACTCCTGAAGCGGTCTCTGTATGGGAGATCGAGTTGATAAACAGCAAGAACAGGAGCGACGCTGCGAGAGCGAGGAGCAAGCGATATAGGCGCTGCTCAACACGAAGACCACCAGGACCTTTTTGTGAGTGGGGATCGCCACCGATGAGAATCGGACTTCTCATAAGTAGAAACTCCTTGTAACGAAACAACAGAATGTGTTGAACTACATCTGCCCGACGACTAATAGTAGCAGGTACCGGCAAGGCGTGTCAACTCAAATGAAAGTAGTAAATGTTCAGAAGTGAGGTGAAGGAAGTCGGCATCTCTACTTATTGAGGCCCACCGCCCCCTTGAACTGTAAAGTTACATAACATGCCAATTCATTTCGCTCATACCCCTCTCCCGCACGCGGGATGGGGCTTTTTATTAAGGGAAGAATGGGGGACACCCGCCGCCCCCGTCATGGGGCTGGTGGTTCTGCTTCGCATTCAGGCCCCTACAGTTCATCCTTCACGAGTTCTCCACCCTAAGTCTGACCCCTTACCCTCTTCAAGCCTATTGACAGCCCTCATTATCCCCTATATATTTACTACTACGCCACTGCTGCCCAACCGTTGCATGACAAACCGGCAGCCGGGGCGCTATGTCACGCTACAGATCAGAAGGGAGTAAGGAGCAAAGCTATGAAAAAGGAAACGTTGAGCCAAGAGGCGAAAATAATCAGGTCCAGGCGCATTGCGCTTACACTCGGCGTTCTGGCGGCCCTCGCGCTGCTGGCGGCGGGCAGTTCGGGCGCGCTGGCCCAGTCGAAGAAGGGGAGCGATACACCCCAGGCGCCCATGGCGAACCAGACTATCTATAGTTTCCCGATGACCATCACGGTGCAGGACGACACCTCGATGAACATCAAGTACACTAATCAGGCATTGAACCAGAACGAATCCCAACAGTTCTTTGGCGGCACCGCCGAAGGTGTTTACCTGTGGGTGAACGTGGGCGGCGAGACGAAGGTGTTCGGCCCGGAGCATGTGCCTGCGGGGCGCACCGTCAATCCCTACCAGTTCGTGAGCAACACCCTGAGCGGCATAGGCTCGGCTTCCGACCCCTACCTCGTGACTACGGTGGCTGACGTGCCGGGCACCAATCTGCGCCTGACCCAGACGACCAAGTACGTGAACGGCGCGGAGTTCGTCGGCCTGAAGTTCCAACTCGCCCAGATAGGCGGCTCGGCTCCCGTTACGGCCACTCTGTTCCACGCAGCCGACCTGTATACGGCGGGCAGCGACTCCGGCTATGGCTTCTACGATTCGTCCACAGGAGGCGCGGGCGACTACTATACGCCCACCACCCGCGCCTTATACCAGCAGTTCGTACCCAGCAATCCTGCCTCTCACTACATGGAGAGCTACTACGGCACCATCTGGGGGGCTATCGGCAGCACATCCGGGCCGGGTAGCGGCTTCGACGATACCGTCATCACCAGTACCCTGCACGATGCCGCCACAGGTTTGCAGTGGGACCTGAATATCCCTCAGAACAGCAATGTGATCGTCGGAGATACTGACCTGTTCAGCCCGCACGCCGCTCTCTGCGGCTCGTTTAGTGACGTTCACTACGGCGACTTCTACTACGAGTATATCTACTATCTTGCTTGCCACGGTATCGTGAGTGGCTACAGCGATACCACCTTTCGCCCGCAGAACAACGTGTCGCGTGGGCAGTTGTGCAAGATAGTGGCGAACAGCGCAGGCTTCAACGAACCGCCTAGCGGCCAACTGTTCGAGGACATTCCGCCGGATAGCACCTTCTACCCCTATATACAGCGCATGGCGACCCGCAACATCATCGGGGGCTATCCATGCGGCGGTCCCGGTGAGCCTTGCGTTGCGCCCGACAACCGGCCCTACTTCCGCTCCAACGCCAACGCCTCACGCGGCCAGATTTCCAAGATCGTCGCCAACGCCGCCAACCTCAACGGCACTCCCACCAGCCAGACCTACCATGACGTGCTCCCAGGCGACCCGTTCTACGTCTTTATCGAACGCCTGACCGCTCGCGGCACGATGGGCGGCTACCAGTGCGGAGGCCCAGGCGAGCCGTGCGATGGCGCGAACCGCCCCTACTTCCGACCCGCCAGCAACGCCACTCGCGCTCAAACATCCAAGATTGACGCCTTGACTTTCTTCCCCACCTGCTGCCCGGCTGGGCCGGTGCAACGGTAAAGACAGGGCCGCTACGCTAACGGCAGACGCGAAACAAGAGTGGGTAATAAACTACCCACTCTTGTTTTTTTGATCCTTTTCTCTTCAACAGGTGTGTTTATAGTAGAACGGGCTTATTTACACTGTACTTGCCTTTCCTGCTCACAGGGAGAACCTCCATGCCAACTTCACCTTACAACATCGGACGTGCCCCACGCCTGGCGCTGTTAGCCCTGCTTACCGTGCTTGCCTTGTTCTTGCCGGCGGGCTGTGTCGCTAACACTCCCCCTCCTGCCGCTCCGACACCTCTGCCTTCGGCTTCCCCCTCTGCTTCGCCGCCTGAGGCGGTGGGCACTCTCAACCCTGCTGTTAAGCCACCCGGCCCTGTTTCCAGTGTTATGCCCACCCTCTCTGTACCCCAGATGCTCTCTACCGCTGAAGCCAGGAGGCTGGCAGATATACCTCCTACCCCCACCTCCTCCCCCACCAGAGACCCTCGCCTGCCCACCTACACTCCCACTTCTACCCCTACTCCTTCCTCTACACCCACACCCATCCCTCCTCCCATCCTGCTCACCGACCCTGTGCCTGACCCCCACATGGCGGACGTGCGGTACTTCCCTTCAACAGGGCACACTCTGCGAGGGGTGTTCCTTGACTATTGGCAAGGGCACGGAGGGGCGGCAGAGTTGGGCAACCCTATTACCGAGGAGTTCGTGGAGTATGAGACTTCCGGTGGGTACAACTACAAGCCCGGCCCTCCCAGCCAAAACCCTGATGCTCCTGAGAACACCGACCCCACCAACAGTGGCAAAGAGGTGCCTGTGGTGCAGTACTTCGAGAAGGCACGGCTGGAGCGTTACCCCACAAAGGCAGGTACAGGGGAGGAGTTCCACCTCACTCCCGACGGAGAGCAGTTAGCGAGGCAGAAGGGGTACTACAGAGGGCTTTACCCGCGCTATGGGCATGCTGTTGACTTCTCCTGGATTGC
>JBBSIX010000079.1:0-11518 GCA_038231875.1 Chloroflexia bacterium
TCCCGGCCCCACCCACCCCACCAACTTGCCCCGCAACTTATTGAGCGGCAACGGCACGGGCCATGCCGACGGCAAAGCAACTACCACAGGCCCTC
This sequence comes from Chloroflexia bacterium, assembly GCA_038231875.1. GTDB lineage: Bacteria > Chloroflexota > Chloroflexia > QHBQ01 > JADMIH01 > JADMIH01. The sequence continues at coordinate 96 of JBBSIX010000079.1, forward strand.
TCAGCAGTTCGGCTGTGGCCGGCAAGCTGTTGAGCTACACGGTGCAGCGTCCCGACCAGGGCTTCCCGCCCTCTACTATCGTCTTTTCGGCGTATGGACCCTACACTATTACACCCCGCACCGTCGCCTCCCTCACCAACATGGCGTTGGCGACGGGCAACGTCGGGCGCGAAGGGGCCGGCGTGAACCCCTTGGTGGCCGACGCCAACTGCATGGGCGCGAACGACATGGGCGCGCAGCCCGCCTGCTTCCCCGGCTATCGCCCGGTGAACGCCGACAACGCTCGCGTCATGGAAGAACTGTGGACCACCAGCCAGGACCGCAGGGCCCCCGAAGTGCCCTCGGAGCCAGGTCTGGATATGGCCGGTATGCTCAACGGCATCGAAACCGGCGATATAAGAGCGATGTGGGTGGTGGGCGCCAATCCGGTGCTTTCGATAGAGGAGCCGGACAGCCGCCGGGTGCGCGAGGTGTTGGGCAAGCTCGATTTTCTGGTGGTGCAGGACATATTCATGAACGAAACGGGAGAGATGGCCGATGTAGTTTTGCCCGCATCTTCTTACGCCGAGAAAGAGGGTACAACCACCAACGCCGAGCGCCGGGTGCAGCGCGTTCGTCAGTCTATCGAGCCGGTGGGCGTGAGCCGCCCCGACCTGACAATCTTCACCCAGATAGGCGAGCGGTTGGGGGTGGCCCTGCCCGGCCTCGACCCGATAGCAGTGTTCAACGAGATAGCGCGGGTGGTTCCGCAGTACGCCGGCATCTCTTACTCGCGCCTGGATATAACCGAGTTCATAGACGATGCGATACCCATGCCCGCCGCGCTCTCCTACAAGCAGCTAAAGGTACGCAGCCTTATGTGGCCCTGCCCTGAGCGCCTGGACCCCGGCTCGCCTGTGCTCTACACCGGCGGATTTGCGCGGCCCGGAGGCAAGGCGCGCATGTGGCCGGCCGTGGCGCAAGGCGGCGCGGCGCAAAGCAGACAAAATGTGCAGGAGCCGGGTGGCGTGCTCCTGGCGACGGTGGGCTTCCCGCTCTTTCCGTTCAGGACCGGCACACTCAGCCGCCAGAGCTACGGCCTGAGCCGTGTGGAGCCGACCCCGCGCCTGCACATAAACACGCTGGATGCCGCCGCACTCGGTATAATAGACGAGATGCCGGTGATGATCACGGTAGAGGGCCAGGAGAGCAGTGAGCCTGTGTATGCCGTGTCGCTGGTGTTCGACCGCATCCCACAGGGGCGGGCTTTCCTGGCGATTACGCTGGAGCAGATGGGCCTCAACCCAACGGTGCGGCGTATGAGGCAGGTAGTCTCCAACGACATAGGCGGGGCCGACAAATCGGTGGCGATCAGAGTGCAGCCCGCCCCCGGACGCGCCTACGATACGCTTCGCAACTTCCAGCCGGTAGCCACCGGCAACGTGCTGAACCCGGCGATTCAACCCTAGCTGTGTAGAGGGGACCATTATGGATTGGGTGTTTCTCGTACTAAAGCTCATACTGGCGATTATCATAGTGAACGTGGCCCTGGTGGTGGTTGCCTACGTTATCTATGGCGAGCGCAAGGTAGGGGCGCATATGCAGGCGCGGCAGGGGCCGAACAGGGCCGGGCCAGTGGGCCTGCTTCAGAGCTTTGCCGACTTGCTCAAGATGCTCAAGAAGGAGTACACGATGCCGGTCAGCGCCGACCGGGTGGTGTTCCTTCTCGCCCCCGTCGTGTCCACTCTGGCCGGCCTCGGAGTGCTGGCGGTGATACCCTGGAGTCCGGGCAGCATCACCCTGTTTGGGGCCACTATCACTTACGTTATCGCCGACGTGAATGTGGGCATGCTGCTGGTGTTCGCCCTCTCCTCGCTGGGTGTGTACGGCCTGGTGATGGCCGGGTGGTCCTCCAACAGCAAGTACTCCTTGCTTGGCGGCTTGCGGGCTTCGTCGCAGGCGATCAGCTACGAGATCACCTTCGGTATCTCGCTGGTGGGGGTGTTTCTGCTGACAGGCTCCCTCAGCTTGGTGAGCATCACGAACGCTCAAAACGGTCTGCACCTGACTACGCAGCCCGGCCTTTGGTACTTCCTATTGCAGCCTATATCCTTGCTTATTTTCTTTGTCTCGGCCCTTGCCGAGACGAACCGCACGCCGTTCGACCTCGTGGAGGCCGAGTCGGAGCTTGTAGCCGGCTACCACACCGAGTATAGCGGCATGTATTTTGGCCTGTTTCAGCTTACCGAGTTCGCCGGCGTGCTCACGATGTCGGCGTTCAGTTCGGTGCTGTTCTTCGGCGGCTGGGGTTCGCCGTTTGCGGCCTTCTTCGACACCGGACAGGCCCTATCGGGTATCCCGATAATCAGCGGCTTGCTCGGTTCCGGCATTCACTGGTTGCTGCTCAAGATATTCCTCTTTATCTTTGTTTTCTATTGGCTGCGCTGGACGTTGCCCCGCTTCCGCTACGACCAGCTTATGGGCCTTTGCTGGAAGGTGCTCCTGCCGCTCGCCCTGGCGAACATCCTGGTAATCGCGGTGCTGAAGCTGATATTCTTCCCGCCGGGCGTTATTGAGTACAATCTGGTCTACTGGCTGATAATAGCCGCCGTCGAGCTTGCGTTGGGCGTGCTGGCCGTGCTTGGCTTCTCGCGGTTTGCCAACCTGAGCTGGTTCGGCAAGTCCGAGCGTCCTGTGCTGGTGGACCGGCAGGTGATCCTTGTTCGCAACGCGCAAGCCGGCAGAGGCACGATAGAGGGCGAAGCAAGAACGATCCAGTAGAAACGAGGTCGGATTTACGATTGCGGATATAGACAGGGCAAATTACAAATCCGCAATCCGCAATCCCAAATCCGAAAAGGGGGAGATAATGCCGGATATAACGAACCAGGTTGGAGGTTTTTTCCTGACGCTGCGGCAATTTTTCAAGCCGACGGTGACTGTGGAGTACCCCGACGTGATGAGAGAGCTTCCGCCGCGCTTCAGGGGCGCAGTGGGCTTGTTGCCCCACCCTGAGACCGGGCGCGAGAAATGTGTGGGCTGCGGATTGTGCCCCCAGATTTGCCCTGTGGACTGCATCACGATTGGCGTGGTGGAGGATGAAACGCCCGGAGCCAACCATCTTGACGAGTGGCACCCGTTCGAGCACTACTATCTCAAGGGGATGGACCCGCTCGATACGCGCCCCAGGAAGATGGAGTACTACTACGAGATCAACGAAACGCGCTGTCTGTACTGCGGCTTGTGCGTGGAGGTGTGCCCGGTGGAGGCGATCATTATGAGCCACCACTTCGAGATGGCGACCGACAACCGGGGCGAGACGGTGTACGAAAAGGACAAGCTACTCGACCTGGGCAAGACCTACATGGCCGAGTTGAACGTGCGCCTCGACAAGCAGGCCCGCGAGGCCGGCCTTGCCGGCATCAACGACATGGCTGCCGGCGCGCCTGCCGCCCCCACCGGCAGCACAGTTTACCCCACTCAGATGGCGCGCCCGGCAGGACCGGAGCAGCCGGGGAGCGGCGCGGCGGCGTACAGCCGGGAATCGGACCAGGCAGAAGGATAGCGCCCCGGCGCGTGCATAGCATGCGTGCCGGGTTTTAGACAGGAGCCTCAACAAGTATGGAGATAAACCTCTTCGGGGTGACAGTACCGATACCTCCAGTCGGGCAACTGGTGTTCTTGCCGGTGGCGGGGCTGGCGGTAATTGCGGCATTGATGATGATCACGCGGCGGGATGCCGTGCATTCGGCGTTGTGGTTGGTGGTGACGTTCTTCCAGCTTGCGATAATGTATGTTATGCTGGGGGCCGAGTTCCTGGCAGTGCTGCAAGTGCTGGTGTATACGGGCGCCATCCTGGTACTGTTCCTTTTCGTGATCATGCTGCTCAACCTGCGCGAAGGGCCGAAGTTGGGCGGTGTACACGTCGCCCAGATGATAACGGCCTGGCCGGTGGGTCTGCTGCTGGCAGTGGAGATCGCGACCGTTATTCTTTTCAGCCGCACTCCCAGCCAGGCCAATATAGGCGATTTGATAGGCAACGAGCGCATCGTATTCAGTACCGCTCACATTTTAGAGTTGGGCGGCAACGTGCAGGCGTTGGGGCAGACCCTCTATACGCAGTTTCTTTTCCCGTTCGAGGTAGCCTCGCTCATCCTGCTGTTGGCGGTGCTGGGAGCCATCGTGCTGGCCCGCAAGGAGGAGCCTGCCGAAGTGGAGGAGATATTGCCTTCGCTGGGCATCTCGCTGGGCCGCCGCTCGGTAGCGCACTCCCCGCAGGAGGACCAGATCGAGAAGAAGTTGCTGCCCGCCATGGGCGTTAAGTATGCCCCCGACGCGATGGTGGGCGAGGGGAGCCGTGAGGTTCCGTTGGTGGAGCAGCCAAGCGGCATAGGCAAAGGCACAACCTCCGGGGTGGAGGTAGACCCCGGACGTTAGGGACCGGCGCACGGGAGAGCCTTACGCGCAGACCTGTTTTGTAAGAATACGAGCCGAGGAGAGAGTATGACATCCGCAGTATCATCAACAACCGGCGTGCCGTTGGCCTTCTTTCTGCTGGTGAGCGCGCTGCTTTTCAGCATAGGGCTGATAGGGGTGCTCACGCGGCGCAACATCCTGGTGATATTTATGTCGGCGGAACTGATGATGAATGCCGTCAACCTGGCCTTGATTGCCTTTGGCGCGCAGCAAAACTCGATGGCAGGGCAGAACTTCGTGGTGTTCGTAGTCACGGTGGCCGCCGCCGAAGCCTCCGTCGGCCTCGCCATCATCATAGCCCTCGTGCGCCAGAAGCCCACAGTGGATACTACCGACATTGACATCATGAAGGAGTAACGTGGGGTTTGAGATCAGCCTCATCTAAAAACTGCGGTAAAGCACAATGCCGGGGAATGAGAACCCCCTCTCCCCTTGTCATTCTGAGCCTGAATTGGTGTAGCCAAGAACTCGAAGAATCAGTGGGTGGAGCATGATAGTTGGTGTGCCAGGCGCTTCACAAATGAGCAAACGGCGAAGTGCCGACGGTTATATTAGGAGAGTGATTCTTCGCTGCGCTCCTCTGAAAATAGAGAAGGGTAGGGGCACGGCGCGCCGTGCCCCTACGGAAGCGCACATTTTCATTGTCGGTTGTGGCATGAGGGCCATGATTAATCAGGATGACAGAGTATAGTGAACACTGTTATGATAAGCAGTTGTGTTGAGTGGAACTTTGTGCTGAGGGCTGAGGATAGAGTACCAATCACGCTTAGTTGAGTAAAGAACTGGGGGAGAGGATGCAAATACACGCTATAGGGCAACTGATGCGGTTGGCCGCACCGTTAGCGCAGGAGGGGGGCGGTTCGACTTACCAGCCGCTCATCCTTGACTACATCTGGATAATATTGCTGCTGCCCTTGATCGCGGTGGTGATCAACGGCTTACTGGGCAGGCGGCTGGGCAAGGCTGCCGGGCCGATTGCGGTCGGGCTGGTGGGGCTGTCGTTCCTGGCGGCGGTAGTCGCCTTTATAGATGTGGTCAACCTGGGCGAGCACGCCCGCTTCGAGTACGACCTGTATACCTGGATACCCTCCGGCGACTTCCACATCAACGTGGCCTTCCTGGTGGATCAGCTTACAGTGATCATGTTGATGGTGGTGCTTGGGGTGGGCACGTTGGTGCATATCTACTCGCTTGAGTATATGGCCGACGACCCCGATTTTGCCCGCTTCTTCACCTACTTGCCCTTGTTCGTGTTCAGCATGCTCATACTGGTGCTGTCGAACAACTTCCTGCTCCTATTTGTGGGCTGGGAGGCTGTGGGTCTGTCCTCCTACCTGCTGATCGGCTTCTGGTACTACAAGAAGTCGGCCAGCGACGCAGCCAAAAAAGCCTTTATCGTCAACCGCATCGGCGACTTCGGCTTCGCGCTCGGTATAATGCTGCTGTTCGTCAACTTCGCCAACTTGTCGGTGGACCTCAAGTACACCGACATCTTTACGGCGGCTGCCAACCAGCCTATGATACTGGGCAACCTCACCATCGTCTGCCTGCTACTCTTTATGGGCGCGATGGGCAAGTCGGCTCAGTTTCCCCTGCACGTCTGGTTGCCCGACGCCATGGAAGGCCCCACCCCGGTGAGCGCCCTTATCCACGCCGCCACGATGGTTACGGCGGGCGTGTACATGGTGGCCCGGCTCAACCCGCTCTTTTCGCTGGCTCCCGACGCCTTGTTGGTGGTGGCGATTATCGGCACGACCACAGCGGTGCTCGGCTCGACAATCGCCCTGGTGAACAACGACATCAAGCGGGTGGTGGCCTTCTCAACCGTGTCGCAGCTAGGCTACATGTTCGCCGGCCTGGGCGTGGGGGCATGGGCCTCGGCTATCTTCCACCTGATGACCCATGCCTTCTTCAAAGGTCTGCTCTTTCTGGGGGCAGGCTCGGTGATACACGGCATGCACGGCGAGCAAGACATCCGCAAGATGGGCCAACTGAAGAACAAAATGCCGATCACCTTTTGGACATTCCTGGTAGGTTCCCTTGCCAACGCGGGTCTTATACCCTTCGCCGGCTTTTGGTCGAAAGACGAGATAATCGGCAACTCGTTCCTGCGGGGCAACTGGGTAGTGGGCGCGCTGCTTATGTCGGCGGCTTTTCTGACAGCGCTCTACATGTTCCGCCTGGTGTTCGTGGTGTTCTTCGGCAAGAACAACGTGCCCAAAGATGTTCACCCGCACGAGTCGAAGCCCCTGATGACCTGGCCCCTCATTCTGCTGGCTATTCCTGCGGCCTTGATCGGCTTTGTGGGCTTTCCGCCCGACCAGGGTGTGTTCCACAGGTTCCTGGAGCCGGTGTTCGCCCCTGCCATTGCGCGAGGCGCGGAGATCGCCACAGGTTTTACTCAGCAAACGGTGCTTATCCTGCTTATCTCCACCCTGGTAGCGATTAGCGGCATCTTTGCCGCCTTCTTGCTGTATTACAAGGCCAACGACCTGCCCGCAGCGATAGCGCGCAACATATCGTCCCTGTACAACGCCCTGCTGAACAAGTGGTACTTCGACGAGTTTTATCACAAGGTGCTGGTGGACGGCGGCAAGGCCCTGGCCTACGGCTTCTGGCGCTTTGACCAGCGCGTAGTTGACGGCCTGGTGAACGGCGTAGCCGGGCTGGTGCGTGTGGGCAGCGGCGGCCTGCGGCGGGTGCAGACCGGCTTTGTTCAAGGGTATGCCCTGGCAATCGGCCTCGGCCTGGTCGGGTTGGTGACATACCTGTTCGTGATACTACCAAAATAGAGCGTCTTAGTGGCCTGTGGCGGCCTCTAATCGGGAGGGGTTAGTGGAAAATAATGTACTAGGGTTTCCCATGCTGTCTTTGATCGTTTACCTGCCGGTGCTGGTGGCGTTGGTGATTATGTTCCTGCCGGGCACAAAGATGGTGGGGCGGGTGGCGGCGTTGGGGGCGGCGGCGAACCTCTTGTTATCGCTGGCGGCCCTGGCGGCCTACCTCTCGACCGGGGCTTCGGCGCAGGGCGGGGTGGCCTCGTTCGAGCTTCAGGAGAACTTTTCCTGGCTGCCTGAGCTTAAGATCGGCTATCATCTGGGAGTGGACAACCTGAGCATCCTGTTGGTGGTGTTGACTACGCTGCTTACTCTGATCGCCATCATGGTCTCCTGGAAGCCTATCGAGAAGCGGGTCAAAGAGTTCTATATCGTGGTGCTGGTGCTCGAAGCGGGTATGCTTGGGGTGTTCGTATCGCTGGACTTCTTCCTGTTCTACATCTTTTGGGAAGTGATGCTGGTGCCGATGGCCCTGATGATAGGCATCTGGGGGTCGTCCAACCGGGTGTACGCGGCGATCAAATTCTTCCTGTACACGCTGGCAGGGTCGCTCCTGATGCTGGTGGCGATCATAGCCGAGTACATCACGCACGGCACGCTCGACATCCTCCGGCTGATGCAGATGGGGCCGGGCGACCCGCGTGACTTCCAGAACCTGGTGTTCCTGGCGTTCACGGCGGCGTTCGCGGTGAAGGTTCCCATGTTCCCTGTGCATACCTGGCTGCCCGACGCGCACACCGAAGCGCCCACCGCAGGCTCGATCATCCTGGCGGGGGTGCTGCTCAAGATGGGCGCATACGGCTTTATCCGCTTCGCTATGCCGATTACCCCGGCGGGGGCGGCTACCTTTGCCCCTATCCTGGTGGGCCTGTCCGTAGTGGCAATTATCTACGGCGCGCTGGTGTCGCTGGTGCAACCCGACCTCAAGCGGCTGATAGCCTACTCCTCGGTGAGCCACATGGGGTTTGTGACGCTAGGGCTGTTCACGGGCGTGTGGTTGCACCAACTCAATCTGGGCGATGCCACGCAGGGCATAGACGGGGCGATCATTGTTATGCTGTCGCATGGCCTACTCACCGGCGGCCTGTTTCTGTGCGTGGGCGCGATCTACAATCGTTTGCATAGTCGCCAAATATCGGACATGGGGGGCATTACCAAGCCGATGCCCATCTTTGCCGCCTTCTTTATGATAATGATGCTCGGCTCGGTGGGCCTGCCGGGCCTGAGCGGCTTTGTCGGCGAGTTCTTGACCATGCTGGGGGCGTTCAGGGCCGACTGGGTGGTGGGCACCATCACTGCTTCGGTAGTGATCTTTGCGGCCTGGTATCTGTTCTGGATGTTCCAGAGGGTGATGTTCGGCAAAACCACCCCCGCAGCCGAAGGCGAGCACGGGCATGCGCCGTTTCGCGATGTAGATTGGATAGAGGGTTCGTCGCTGTTCGTGCTGTCGGCGCTGGCGCTGTTGTTAGGCATTTTCCCCGGCCCCGTGCTGGAGATGCTTCACCCCAACACACAAACGCTGCTCCTGACGGTGGCTTCGCACGCGCCGGGCGTCACGGCCCTTGCGGATATACTGCCGTTCTTCAAGTAGGCTATTTGAGCAACATAGACCCTTATTCTGTTATAGTTTGCACCGGGTGAAAATGACTGCTGGAACCTAGAGGAGCATAGAGGAAACCGTATGACTGTAGACTACAACGCCTTGAACCCCGACCTGCTGACGATACTGCCGGAGATTATCGTGGCCCTTACCTCGATAGTGATCATCTTTGTGGACCTGTTCACAAGAGGCACGCGCTCGGCCAAAGGCAACCTGCTGGCGGGGGTGAGCATCGTGGGCTACGTGGTGGCCTTTGCTGTGTGCATCTTGATGTTCAACGGCTTTTTCGGCTACGATCTGATTGGGCGGGAAGGCTTTGGGCGGATGATGGTGGTGGACAACCTGGGCCTCTTTTTTCGCATGCTGTCCCTGGGAACCGCCATAGTCGCCGTGTTGCTGTCCACGCAGTTTATCAAGGACCGGGGCATGGCCCTGGGCGAGTACTACGCGATTTTGGCCCTCTGCACTTGCGGCATGATGGTGACGGCAGCGGCCACCGACCTCACCGCTATCTTCGTGGGCATCGAACTGATGTCTATCGCGGTGTACATCCTCACCGGCTTCAACCGCACCGACAAGCTCTCCAACGAGGCGGCGGTCAAATATTTCTTGCTGGGCATCTTCTCGACGGCCATACTGGTGTACGGCATGGCCTGGCTGTATGGCATGACGGGCAACACCAACCTACGCGAGATAGGGCGGGTGGTGCAGGAAGTGGAGGCCAGTTCGGGCATCATCAATAATGGCGGGCTGCTGCTGGCGATGTTCCTGCTGATAGCGGGGCTGGGCTTCAAGATAGCCGCCGTGCCGTTCCACATGTGGACCCCCGATGCTTACCAGGGTGCGCCCACCCCCATCACCGCCTTTATGTCGGTGGGGCCGAAGGCGGCGGGCTTTGCCGCCACGATCCGCATTATGACCGAGGCGCTTGGCTCCGGCTGGCAGACCTGGGTTCCCATTATAGCTGTCCTGAGCGTGCTAACCATGTCGTTGGGTAATATCGTAGCGGTGTCGCAGCGTTCGGTAAAGCGGATGCTGGCCTACTCGTCTATCGCCCACACCGGCTACATGATGATCGGCCTGGCCGCCTTCACGCCTCAGAATCAGCAGCAGGCCCTTTCCTCCATCCTGTTCTATCTCTTTTCCTACCTTTTTATGAATATGGGGGCGTTCGGAGTGGTGGTGTGGCTGCAACGCAACGGAGCCACCGACGGCCTGGAGAGCTTCCGAGGGCTCTCAACCTGGGCGCCCGCTCAGGCCGCGCTGATGATGTTCTTCCTGCTGTCGCTGACGGGCATACCGCCCACGATAGGCTTCCTGGGCAAGTACTACGTGTTCGTGGCGGCTGTAGACTCGAACCTAACCTGGCTGGCGGTGATTGGCGCGCTTAACTCGGCTATCGGGGCGTTCTACTACCTGCGTATAATCTGGTTCATGTACTTCGAGGAGCCACGCGCGGTCCGCGTGCCCCGTTCGTCGCCCGCTATCATGTACACTCTTGGGGCCGCCGCCGTCGCCGTCATACTGTTCTTCATCTTCTCCGGCCCCGTGCTCGATGCGGCTCGTAATTCGCTGCCCACGCTGGCGGCGGCGCTCGCGAGCGGGGGGAGATGATGGGGCATGAGGCACAACAGCCTTCCGTGCCCCGCATGAGCTATGACCTCTATTCTCCCTCCTTCCGCCTCCGACTCGGATGAGCCGGAGACCTCAGCCCCGCGTCACGAGGCCGAGTACGCCGAAACGCCCCGAAGCTCGCGCCTGCCTTTCCTCTTGATCGTGCTGGTGGCGGCGCTGGTGGTGCTGGGCACAATCGTGGCTGTGATAGTGTCGTCCGGGGTAAGATAGCTCCACAAAAGGTGTTACCCTCCGTCGTATATAACTGCGGAGGTTAATACAGGCGAATGAGTGCGACACAGGCGGCAAACATATACTACAGCGACAAGTACGCCCAGGTGACGGGCGAGGCTATCATTATGCGCGGCAAGGTGTACCCGCTTGAGGCGGTGGAAGCCGTGCGGGTGTGGCAAGACAAGGGTGTGCGACGCGAATGGCCCTACGTGGCCTTGCTTGCAGTTACTTTGCTGCTGTTCGGCGGCTTCAACGGCCAGAACCTCATCCCGGAGGACTGGGCCGATGTTGTGCCTACTATCCTCACGGTTGATGTTTTGTTCGCAATCGGGGTGGTGGGCGTGCTGCTTATGCAGATGTTTCTCAAGGGAGATGAGGTTTACATGATCGGTCTGCGCGGCACATTCGGCCTTTCCGACCCGCTGTGTTGCGAAGACGGCGGGCACGCCCAGCACCTGGCCGATGCCATACGTATGGCGATGCTGAACCGCGTGGCCCCCGCCCCCGTCTAAGCTCAGGCGAGGCTTCTTCCCCTGGCGTAGGATCAGAGCAGGTGTTAGGGAGTTACCTGCCCACCAGCGCTAGCCTAATCTCAGTCCCTCAGTTCAACCACTTACCTCACGGGGCGCTCTTAGTGTACCCGTCTTACCAAATCAGAACATATGAGCGCAAAGTATGTGTAA
>JBBSIX010000080.1:0-11511 GCA_038231875.1 Chloroflexia bacterium
AGCATGACTGTAGCATGAGTGCGGCACGGGAGGTGAAGGGGATGATCTATCTTGTCGCGACGCCTATCGGCAATCTGGGGGACATTACGCTGCGGGCGTAGTAAACGCTTCGCAACGTGGACGTGGTGGCGAGCGAAGACACGCGCAAGTCGGGCCTGTTGCTCAAGCGTTTCGACATACAAAAGCCGCAAATCCCTTTCCACGAGCACAACGAGGCGCGGGCGGGCGCACAGATAATCGGGCTGTTGGAGGAGGGCAAGTCGGTGGCGGTGGTCACGGATGCGGGCACGCCCGGCATCTCGGACCCCGGCTATACTCTTGTGCGGCGGGCGTTAGAGGCAGGGCTTGAGGTGACGATGGCGCCGGGGCCTGCGGCCTTCGTTATGGCCCTTGTTTTGTCGGGGCTGCCGGCGCACAGCTTCACCTTTCGCGGGTTCCCCCCCTCGCAAGTCCGGCCCCAGGCGCAGGTTCCTGGCCGTTGACCAGGCTGCGTCCCACACCCTCGTATTCTACGAAAGCCCCTTCCGGATTGACGCGATGCCCTCGAAGTGTACGGAGATAGGCCCGCTGCCCTGGCCCGCGAACTTACCCAGCTGTACGAAACGGTTGAGCGCGGCTCTATTTCCAGTCTGCTGCCTTTAGTGGAGGGTGGCAAGGCGAAGGGCGAGTACGTGGTGGTGATAGGCGGGGCCGAGGGGTAAAACGCAGGCGCTATACGCCGCGCTCTACTACTTGCACGCCTCTGGGGTGGGCCACGATTATGCGGCGGGCTATGCCTACAAAGAGGCCGTGATCTACCACGCCCGTGATGCGTTTGATCCTCTCGCCGAGCGCCTGGGGATCGGGGATGCCGGGGAAGCGGCAGTCTACCAGATAGTTGCCTGAGTCGGTAATGTATATCTCGCCGTCGGGGGTAGTGCGGCGTTGGGAGAGGCAGCCCAGAGCGGTAAGGGCTGCACAGGTGCGGCTCCAACCGAACGGAACCACCTCCACCGGCAGGGGCGTGTGGTCGCCCAGTTTGTGTACGACCTTCGTTTCGTCCACGATCAATATTTCCTCGGCAGTAGCGAGGGCCACCAGCTTCTCGCGCAGGAGCGCCCCGCCTAGCCCTTTGATCGCATCCAGCGTCTTGAGGTCTACCTCGTCCGCGCCGTCAATCGTCACATCGAGCCTCTCGCAATCTTCGAGTGTGATGAGCGGTATACCCAACTCGCGGGCAAGAAGGGCGGTTTTCTCCGAGGTTGGCACGCCTTTGATGTCAAGGCCCTCGGCCACCCTCCTGCCCAGTTCGCGCACCGCGTGCTCGGCAGTGGAACCGGTGCCCAGCCCCACGCGCATACCGCTCCGCACGTACTCTGCCGCCCGCAGCCCCGCCTCGTGCTTTAGCTTTAGTGTATCAACCATGTGGGTTCGGTCCCCGATTTGCCCCGCTAACCCTTCGGCACATTGATGATGCCCAGTTGCAGGGCCAGGGTGGTGGCTTGCAGTTTGGAATGGACGTTCATCTTCTTGAGGATATTGTGGATGTGGGTGCGGACCGTGTTGGGGCTGAGGACAAACACCTCGCTGATCTCGTCGTTGCCGGCTCCTCTAGCCAGTTGTTCCAGTATCTGGATTTCGCGGGCGGACAGCTTCTCGCGCAGCACGTCGGCTTGCTGCTCTCGCTGTTGCTGGCGGTGAAAGTGCGATAGGATGCGGGGGATCATAAAGGCCGGCACCACAGGCTCGCCCTCGGAGGCCGTGCGTACCGCCTGCACCACCTCGTTGAGCGCCTGCTGCTTGGTGATATAGCCGGCCGCCCCAGCCGCGATTGCCTCGGCCATTGTCGCCTCGTCGGTGTCGGCGGTAAGTATTACCACGGTGAGGTTCTCCCCGGCATTTTTCAAACCCTGTATCACCTCAAGCCCAGTCAATCCGGGCATATGATAGTCCACCAACAGTACATCGGGGCGCTGCTCCAGGGCGGCCTGGAGGCCGTCGTCGCCGGTAAAGGCCATGCCCACCACCTCAATGTCGCTCTCCATGTCGAGCACTACGCGCAGCATCTCGGTAAACACCGGCTGATCGTCCACCACCAGCACCCGTATGGGGCCTTCCCGGGGCTGCTTCTCATCTATGCCGTCAAGTCCATCAGCACCGTTTACGCCGCTCCGGGTCGTTTCTTCACGGTTCGGTATGTCGTTCATGTAACTAATTCCTTTGCCGGTTCCTCGTCCTCCACAGCAGGGGATTCGAGCGTGAGCGTGCTGCCGGTTAGGACGCCGGCGTAATTGCTGACTGTGCCCACCACCGGGCGACGGCGCATATTGCTGTTGCGCCTGGTCCTCGCGCCTGGGGGAGGCTCTTGCGGCAGACTCTCCGCATCCATCAGGGGCACGGTTATCTCGGCGATAGTGCCTTTGCCGGGGGCAGGCTCCAGCCTGAGAGTGCCGCCGTGGGCTTCGATGATGTGGTGAGCTATGTACAAGCCCAGGCCGCTGCCGGGTATAGCCATCGTCTCTTTGCGCTGGATACGCATGAACCTGTCGAACAGCTTGGGCGCGTCTTCGGCGGATATACCGATGCCATAGTCGCGCACATAGACGAGGGCCATGTCGTCTGCCGTGTTCGCCCTCAAGCGAACCTCCACCGGCCCGCCTTGCGGCGAATACTTGATGGCGTTGGAGAGCAGGTTGTTCAGCACCTGCTTGAGGCGGGTGGGGTCGGCGCACACCGGCAGGTGGTCAGGCCCTTTCACCGTCAGGGTGTGCCGTCTTGTGGTGAGTTGCTGGTCCTTCACCACAGCGTCCAGCAGCTTACGCAAGTCGGTCTCCACAAAGCTATGTGTCAGGCCCACCGATTCGAGCAGCGAGATCGCCATAATGTCGTCAACTAGGGTGATCAAGTGCTGGGCCTCGCCCTGTATTGCGGTGAGGAACTCGGTGCGCTGCCCCTCGTTGAGGCTATTGTTGTGCTCCTTGAGCGCGCCCGCGTAATTGTAGACATAGGAGACGGGCGTCTTAAGCTCATGCGAGATCATGCTGGTGAACTCGGATTTGAGGCGGTCTATCTCCTCGATACGGCGGCGGGCCTCGGACTCGATCTGGAGAGATTCCTGCAACTCTGCATTAGTAACCTCAAGCTCCCGGCGAGTGTGGGCCAGCTTGTCGGCCTCCTCGCGGGCGTTGGAGAGAAGTTCGGCGTTTTCTGCTGCGGCCTGGGCCAGGCGTTGGCGGGTGGTTTCAAGCACCCCGGCAAGCTCGCCTATCTCATCGCGAGAGCGCACCGCTACCGCCGTATGCAGGTCGCCGGAAGAGATACCCTGGATATTTCGCATGAGGCGGCGCAAGGGGCTGGTAAGGCTCTCGGTCAGCAGCATGGCCCCAAGCAGAGCGCCAAAGCCGCCCAGTATGGAGAGCAGCAGCAGTTGGGTGGTTACATCCTCCACCTTTGTGCCGAGCGCGGTCTGCGCTTGCTCCACCTGCCTGTTCTTCTTGAGGATAAAGCTGTCCATAGCATTGAGCAGGTTCAGGCGGGTAGTCTCGCTCTCGATGCGGTCCTTGAGGATCATAGCCTGGCGGGTGAGCGAGCCGGTGGGGGTGAGAGTAGTGCTGGGGAAGCTCATCGAGGCGCTTGCAAGCTCGGTGTACTTATCGCTGAGGCGGGTGACTTCTTTCATCGTCTGCCTGTCGCCTTCCTCCGTAAGTAGAGGGTCAAGCTCCTTGACCGCCGTCTGCTGCTCGTTCAGGGCGTCACGGTACTCATATTGTAGGCTAACGTCGGGGATCAGTTCAAAGGTACGCGCAGCCACGATCTGCCGCTGTACGCCTGCGCGCAGGTTGTTCACGAGGAGGAGGATACGTTGGTCGCGGCTGATCAAGAGCGTGTAGCTCGTATTGATGTCGCCCAACGTGGCAAGATAAAAGCCCACCAGCACCACCGCCGAGGCGATAAGCGCCAGGTATCCGAGGAGTATTTTGTGTCGTATACGCATCTTTTTAAGTGCAGAGTCCGAAACGCAGAGGCGCACAATGCGCCTGGCCGCAGACCTGTAAAGGTTGTTCTAACTCTGGGCAAGTATAGCAACCTGCGTTGGGGAGTGTCAAGGCGAGGGGCGGAATCTCCGTCTGAAGTCGGATTGACACCTCTCCCCTGCGCGCGTATAATAACCCTACAACCGCATAGAAAAGAGGCTATGACGGAGAAGAGTAGAGCGTTTACGCATCAGCAGAGAAGGGGGTCATCGGCTGAAAGCCCCTTATGCAGACCGCTCGAAGGTCGCTCCTGAGCATGCAGGTGAACAGGCAGGCTGGCAGCAGCCGCCCTTGAGCCGGCACGGGTCGCGCCCGATACAGCGCATTCGAGAGCAGCCAACACTTAGAAGGTGTGGCGGCTGAAGCAAGGTGGTACCACGAAAGATTTTTGCCCTTTCGTCCTTAGCATGGACGGAGGGGCTTGTTGTTTTTAACATGTTCAAGAATCGGCAGTCTGCCGGCAAGAGCGGTAGGGCCAAAGTTCGCGCACTATACGCAGAACGAACCCACTCGCCTTTATCATTCCGAACCTGAATTGCGTAGCAAGAACCGAGGAATCAGTTGGGACTGAGAGGCTCGATAGTGAAACAGTACTATGTCTATATGATGTCAAGCAAGACGCGAACTTTATATGTAGGCGTTACAAACAATCTGGAGCGCCGTGTCTCTGAGCATAAGCACAAGCAAACTCCCGGCTTCACAAGCACTTATAATCTGACCTGGTTAGTCTACTATGCTGAGACGAACGATATCAGAGAAGCGATAGCTAGAGAGAAGCAGATAAAAGCATGGTCAAGGGCCAAGAAGGTGGCGCTTATAGAGGAGATGAACCCTGAGTGGGAGGACCTGGCCGCTGGTTGGTACTCACAAAGCCAGGGCTTTGTCAGGGACAGTGATCCCTCGCTGCGCTCGGAATGACAAAGGAGAGGCTACGCACTTGGATTGCAGAAGATGTTGACTGTGACGGAATATGCCTGATTTTGTCATTCCGAGCGAAGTGAGGAATCACTGTACCAGTAAGGTACTTGCCCTTTATCCCTTGTCTGTTGGGTAGCCCAGGAGTACTCCTGCTATAAGTAGTGGTTTATTCTTACACCCATGAATGCAGACTGATTCCTCACTTCGTTCGGAATGACAAAATCAGGTAGGTCCTTTCAGGGCTAGCTCGGCCAAATCGCTAGCTGTATCACAAGGGAAAAGAAGCCTGAGAGAGCCAGGCCAGGCAGTAAGAAAAGTATGACAAACGGAGCAGAGCGCACAAAGCTCGCTGTACCAAATCACACAAGGAGGCAAGCAGATGTCCGACGCGGCCACTAATACCGAGAACAGCCCCACAACGGGCGCGGAAATGGCGAAAGCCTACAGCCACGAAGCTGTGGAGGCGCACTGGTACGACTGGTGGTGGGAGCAGGGCTACTTCACCCCAGGCCGGCATTCGCCCAAAGGCCCCTACACCATCATCATGCCCCCGCCCAACGTGACGGGCGAACTGCACATGGGCCACGCCCTCACCAACGCCGTCGAAGACGTGCTCATACGTTGGAGGCGCATGCAGGGCTACGACGCGCTCTACCTGCCCGGCGAAGACCACGCCGGCATCGCAGGCCAGTACGTGGTGGAGAAAGAGCTTGCCCAGGAGGAGCTTTCTCGGCATGACCTGGGGCGCGAGCGGTTCGTAGATCGTGCCTGGGACTGGATGAACCGCTACCGGCCCCGCATACGCTACCAACTCAGGCGGCTGGGCGCGTCGTGCGACTGGTCGCGGGAGTGCTTTACGATGGACCCCGGCCCTGCGCGAGCGGTGCGCGTGGTGTTCAAGCGCCTATACGACAAAGGGCTGATCTACAAAGGCGAGCGCATCATCAACTGGTGCCCACGTTGCATGACTACCCTCTCCGACCTCGAAGTGGAGAACGAGGAGGAAGCCGGTTTCCTGTGGACGATACGCTACCCGGTGGCGGGCGACCCCAACGAGGGCATCCTGGTGGCGACAACCCGCCCCGAAACGATGCTGGGCGACACGGCGGTGGCCGTACACCCTGACGACCCGCGTTGGCAAAGCTTGATCGGCAAAGAGGTGATCCTGCCGATCAAGCAGCGCTCCATCCCGGTGGTGGCCGATGATGAGGTGGACCTGGAGTTCGGCACAGGCGCGGTGAAGATCACCCCCGGCCACGACCCGCTCGACTTTGAGATAGGCCGCCGACACAGCTTGCCGACCCTCAACATACTCAATCTGGACGGCACGCTCAACGAGAACGCCGGCTCCTATACCGGGCAGACCGTATCAGAGGCAAGGC
The DNA here is from genome assembly GCA_038231875.1 of Chloroflexia bacterium. Classification (GTDB taxonomy): domain Bacteria; phylum Chloroflexota; class Chloroflexia; order QHBQ01; family JADMIH01; genus JADMIH01. The sequence goes on from JBBSIX010000080.1 coordinate 6,314, forward strand.
GGGGCGTAGTATCGCAGCTTGAGCGCGAAGGCTACCTGGTGGGCGTGGAGGAGCACACCCATAGCGTGCCCCACTGCGAACGCTGCGGCTCGGTGCTCGAACCTATCGTGTCCGACCAGTGGTTTGTGAGGATGCCGCCGTTGGCCGAACCTGCTATCGAGGCCGTAAGAAGCGGTAGGATACGCATCCTGCCCGAACGGTTCACGAAAGTGTACTACCACTGGATGGAGAACATTCGCGACTGGCCGATCTCGCGCCAACTGTGGTGGGGACATCGCGTGCCGGTGTGGTACTGCGACAACGGCCACCGCTTTGCCTCGGCGCTGGAGACGGTGCCGGCCTGCGAGGTATGCGATAGCTCGAACGTTTGGCAGGATACCGACGTGCTCGATACATGGTTCTCAAGCGGGCTGTGGCCTTTCAGCACGCTTGGTTGGCCCGACCATACCCCCGACTACGATTACTTCTACCCCACCAGCGTGATGGAGACCGGCTACGACATCCTCTTTTTCTGGGTGGCGCGCATGATCTTCCAGGGGCTGGAGAACACGGGCGAGATACCGTTCCACACGATGTATCTGCACGGCCTTGTCAGAGATGAGCACGGCCAAAAGATGAGCAAGACCAAAGGCAACGTGGTGGACCCACTGGTGCTGGCCGACCGCTACGGCTCCGATGCCTTGCGCCTCGCCCTCGCCACCAACTCGTCGCCCGGCAACGACCAGAAGTTCTCCGATCAACGCATCGAGCAAGCCGCCCACTTCGCCAACAAGCTCTGGAATGCCGTTCGCTTTGTGCTTTCCTACGGCGGGGCAGAGGCTGCGGGAGGCAGGCAGGCTGCATTGGAGGTACAGGACCAACACAGCCCGCTCGCCAACCGTTGGATAATCAGCCGCTTCAGCCGCACCGTCGAGGAAGCGACCAGGATGCTGGAGAGCTTTCAGCTTGGCGAGGCCGGCAGGCTGTTGCAGGATTTCGTGTGGAGCGAGTATTGCGACTGGTATCTTGAGGCAGCTAAGGGCGCGCTGCGGAGCGACGACCCCCAGGCGAGAGAGGCCACCCTGCAAACTGCGCGCCTGGTGCTCGACGGCATCCTGCGCCTGCTGCACCCTTACATGCCGTTCCTCACCGAGGAGCTTTGGCAGCACCTGCACGGTTGGCCCAGCCGGGACGAGTCGCTGCCGGTGGACAGCCGCAGCATAATGAAAGCCGAGTGGCCCGTGCCCCTGGGCATAGACGAGGAGGCTGAGAGCAGCTTCAACACCGTGATCGAGGCGATCAGCCGGATACGCAACGCCCGCGCTGAGGCGATCAAAGATGCGCCCGACAATCAAAAGGGCGAGACGGCAAAGCGGCGCATCGAAGCTATTGTGGTGGGCGGGGCATCCACTGCTATGCTGCGCCGGGAAGCCGACACGCTGACACGGCTGGCCCAACTTGACCCCAACAAGCTCTCTATCGTCGAAAGCCTGCCGCCGGAGCAGCGGCCCGACAAAGCCGTTACGCTGGTGATGGGTGAGATAGAGGTATTGCTGCCGTTGGCGGGGCTGGTGGACCTCGATGCCGAGCGCAAGCGGCTCCAGACTGAAGCGGAGGAGGCCAAAGGCGAGATCAGCCGCGCCGAAGCCTTGCTCTCCAACGAGCAGTTTCGCGTGCGCGCGCCCGCCCAGGTGGTGGACAAAGAGCGCGCCAAGCTAGCCGCCGCACAGGAGAGGCTGGCAAAGCTGGAAGAAAGGCTGCTCCAGTTCTAGGCGGGAGCGCGAGCACAGCATAGGGCTGTATGAGCTAAACTTCGTTGCCCACATCCAGCCCCACCATCCTCATCAGCTTGAGGGCGTTGGTGCTTGTGGCGATCCCCGGCTTGAGCCTGTAGCTGAACGTCATCTGCGGACCCTCCGAGCCTTCCGTGAACGTTTCGCTGAAGTGGAAGGGCCGGGCTGCCGCCGCCACCTCTCGGCTCTCGGCGAAAGTCAGGTCGTGGGTGGATACCGCCCCCAGCGCGCCGCTTCCGACCAGGTAGAGCACCACCCGCCGAGCCGCTATTTGGCGCTCGGCGGTGTTGGTGCCGTGCAGTATCTCGTCCAGCAGATAAAGCAGCCGCCGCTCGCCCCCCTCCACCCGGCGCGCAGCGTCCACTACCTGCTTGAGGCGTAGTAGTTCGGCCATGAAATAGCTCACCCCCTGCTCAAGCGAGTCGCTTACGCGCATGCTGGTCCACAACTCGACCGGCGGCAGGCGCATCGCACGAGCGCACACCGGCCCGCCCGCCCCCGCCAGCACGATATTGGCGCCAATCGCCCGCAAAAGGGTGCTCTTGCCCGACATGTTGGAGCCTGTTACCAGCAAGAAAGTGCCCGGCGGCCCCACCTGCACGCTGTTTGCCACCCGCACATCGCCCGCCAGGAGCGGGTGGCCTAGTTCCTCCGCGTCCAGAGTGTCGGTCAGAGGGTCCACATCGGGGAAAACCCAACTGGGGTTGTCGTGCGCCGGCAGCGACAGCGCAGCCAGCGCCTCCACCTCGCCCAGCGTCTCCAACCACACACGCGCCCCTCCCGCCGCGCCGGCGCCCACCTGAGCCTGCCACCTCTCGAACGCCCCCAGCAGATGCACATCCCAGAGTGTAAGGGCCTGGATCGGAATATAAAGCTGGGCGGACGGGGGTATGGTGAACTTGGCGAGCTTGTAGAGCCTCTCTATGTAGCGGTGGGCGGGCACACCCTCGACCGTCAGGTGGGCCTGGCTTTCTCTGAGCATAGGGCTGTTGAACTGCGCTGCCGACAGCAGCTTGAACATCTCGGCGTACTGGCGGAAAGCGCCCTCCCGCGCCGATGCAGTCGAGAGCACCCCGTATATATCCTTGCCCAGTGTCAGGGCGATCACCAGGTTGAGGGCTACGAAGATCAGGTAGAAGGGATAGGCTACGAGGCCGAAAAGCTGTGCCGCCAGCAGCGCCCACAGTGCGGCCACACTGAGTCGTGCCGTCCAGGGCAGCCAGGCACGTCGTGCCAGCCACCGCTCGCCTTCGGCCCACGCCAGGAACGGCTGCGGGTCGGGCTTGCTTTCGCCGAACAACCTGCCCGGCAAGTAGAGCGCGTCGCGCAGGTCAATGAGGGGGGCCAACTCGGCAACGGCGGCCTGCCGTGCCCGCACTGTTTCGGGAGAGGCAAACTGCAACAACCATCGGGCCAGGGTTGCCTCGCCCATCTGCGTGCCTACCGTGCCCAACAGCTCAAAGAGAGATGCGCGGCCAAATATATCGAGGTCGCCCGCATAGGCCGAACCCGACTCGGCCCGAACAGTGTGCCTGAGCGGTAGGTCGGCCCACTGCCGCCGCAGCCGCAGGCGGGCCTCGTTGTTTATCTTGTACAACTCATCGTAGCGGCGGCGTTCTTTGCCCAGTACGCTGTGGTAGCGCACCAGCACAATGAATAAGGCGAGTAACCCCAGCCCGGCCAACTTGAGGAGGTCCATACCCTGCTGGAAGCCCACGCCCAACGCGAACACCGCCGCCAGGAAAGCCAGCAGGCGCAGGTTGGCTAGGATATTCCACCGCCGCGCTACTGCATCGCGCAGTTCTCCAAAGTGGGTGCACCGGGTGTCGTATACTTGTTCAGGGGTGCCTGCCTGCCTCTGCACGGCTGCCGGCGGCGCTTCTACTGTTTGAGTTGCTATATCGAACCTCGCCTGAGTGGTGTCTGCCAACGCAGCCTACTCAGTATACCATTGTTCCCCACGTTCCTCACGTTCCCACGTTCCCGATGTCCCCTACGTTGGCCCGTCGTTTGCAGCCAATCTTTTGCAACCCAAAACCGGAATATGCACGAAAAGAGAGGAAAACCATGTTTACCAGGATTTACAAGCTATGCTTCACCGCAGCCACCCTGTTGGCGCTGTCTCTAGCCGCCTGTTTGCCGGGAGGCGAGCCGGCCGGCTCGCCTCCTACGTCGGAACCGACGCCCACGCGCACCGATGCCGGCGCCGTCACCAGGGGCAAAGCTCCCATCAGCAGCGTGAAAGTAAGCACGCTGGACGCGGCTCAGGTTCGGGTCAAGATACAGGGTAATCTGCCGGACGCTTGCACCAAAGTAGGTGAGGTAGAGCAGACGCAGAGCGGCCACACCTTCAGCATAATGGTGGGGACTGTGCGGCCCACAGGCGCCATCTGTGCCCAGGCGCTGGTGCCCTTCGAGGAGACAGTCTCCCTCGACACAACCAGCATGCCGGCCGGCCGGTACACGGTTGATGTCAACGGCGTAACGGAAGGGTTCGAGCTAAAGTGAGCTTATCCGATTGTGCCCGTAGCCGAGCTACGAAACCGCTTCGCCTGCGGGTTGGCGGGCGGGCTTGGCTGTACGCACGCGCATGAGGTCCAATAGGAGCTTACTTAGACGCTCGGCGGTGAGATTGCTCACCAGGCGGCCATTGGCGGCTACCGAGACGATGCCCCGCTCCTCGCTGACCACCACCGCCACCGCATCGGAGAACTCGGAGATGCCCAGGGCCGCCCGGTGGCGCGTGCCGAACTGCGACGGCCCAAGCACATTGTCGGACAAGGGGAGCACGGTTCCAGCCGCCACGATGCGCCCGCTGCGTATAATAACCGCCCCGTCGTGCAGGGCTGTGTTCGGATAGAAGATAGTAGCCAGTAGTTGGCGCGACACATCGGCGTCGAGGGGCACACCCTTGACGGCGTACTCTTGCAGGCCGGTCTCCCTCTCCAATACGATAAGCGCACCGTGTTTGCGCCGAGCCAGCAACGTACAAGCCGCCGCCACTTCCTCGATAGTAGCCTCGATTATGGCGCTGGAGGAGAGTCCCCGGCTGAACCAACTGCCTGTGCGCCCCAACTGCTCAAGAGCGCGGCGCAGTTCGGGTTGAAAAATAATGGGCACGGCCACCAGGAGGGCTAGGCCGGAGTTGCGTATCAGCCAGGTGAGGGTAGTCAGCGAAAAGACGCTGGAGAGGAGGGCCGAGGCAAGCCACAGGATGATGATGCCGCGCACAAGCTGCACCGCCCGCGTGCCCTGCACGACGGTTAGCAGCCAGTAGAAGATGAGCGTTACCGCCGCTATATCGAGCAGCGCGCCCCAACTTATGTGCGATACCAACCATGAAGGTTGCGGCATGCTGCGCTCCACTTCGGATTGCGAGATTGTAGACCTAAGTCTATTCTATACCGGAATCCTACTTGGGGCAAG
>JBBSIX010000081.1:0-11407 GCA_038231875.1 Chloroflexia bacterium
TATGAAGAGAGCTTGGCCTTACGGCGGGAGCTTGGGGACAAGCTGGGCATCGCCACATCATTGGCAGGACTGGGCCGGGTGGCGGTGAGCGTAGGACGGGTAGAGCAAGGCACAAGAGTGCTGGCGGCTGTGGCTAGGCTGTTGGGGGACATCGGGGCTGTGCCGGCCGCCGAGGACCGCCTTTCGTACGAGCGCGCTGTGGACTTTGCCGCCGAGCACATGGGCGAGGAGGAGTTTGAAAGGGCATGGCAACAGGGGCCGGCCACGAGCGTGGAGCAGGCGGTGGAATGCGCTCTGCAGGGTAGTGAACCTATTATTGGCCTTGAACCTTCCCCCAACGGCACATGACAGGCTGAGAGCAGCATACAACTACCCCGGTTCGTCCAGCCGGCATGTGGAGACTCATGAGCGAGCAGGGGCTACTGAAAGACCGAGGAGCCGTGACGTAGGGACTGTCGCGCTCGGTAAAGGCGCTCGTACTCAAAGCCCAGCTTGTCCAGCCTGGGGCAGAGGAACTTGACAGCCCCAACCGTCGCGAGCAGCGAGGTGACTATACGCAGCCACCAGTCGGCGGAGAACAGCTCCCATGAGAGCCAAAAATCGTGGGGATTGGCCGCAGAGAGGGCCGCGCCCGCTCGCCAGCCCAGGGCATGCGAAGCCCCGTCCAGGATGAGAGGCAGCCCGAACAGCAGCATCACCCTCAGCGACACAGGCCTCTGTAGCCAATCCAGAGGCGCAAGCCTGTGGTCGCGGCCTACCGTGTAGAGTATGCCGAACAGCAGCGAACCCAGGTATATCGCGGTGCATCTCCAGCACAGACATACCGGCAGCCCGCCAAGTTGAGCCGAGCGCTCAGGAACCTGGTCGCACACCAGGCGATAGACGCCGTGTACGGCTCTGTAGAAGCCCTCTCCCCAGCCCCAGGAGGCAGTGAGGGGAGCTAACCAGGCCAGCCCCAGGAAAACCGAGAGTGCCGAGACGATGCCGCCCACCCTGTGCCGCCAAAGAAACGAGCGCCCCGGGTGGGCCTGCTCGTCGCGGCTGGAAGGTAAGGAGCCGGGCTGCCGGACTCGCACGTCCTCTTTGCGACCTTCGATCGGCTCAAGCAGCTCTTCGGCCTCTCGGAGATAGGAGAGAAACCCGGCCTGGTTAAGGTCCTCGGCCTGGTAGAAGGGCGCGCCCTGAACGTGGAAGCGCACGCAGGGGGAGGGTGCGCCCTCCGGGGAAGCTGCCTTGTGCAGGCTGAAGTCTCTTTGAGAGGACAAAGGCAGGAGCATCTCCCACACCCGCAGGCTTTCCGCACAACCCTCTCTAGTGTAAAGCGTTACTCTCATGGCTCATTGCAATTGTAAAACGCGAACAGCCATGCGCGCCATAGCTATTTGGTCCTACAAAGCGTCTCTTTGAGTCCCTCTTTGGTACATAGGCGATATTTGGCTATTGACCGGCAACCCCGCTTATTTTATAATCTTTACAGCATCCTCGGTGTCCTCGGTGTCCTCGGTGTCTTCGGTTTTGCCGGTGTGAGGTGGTGAATATGTCGATCCCAACAATGCAGGACCAGTTTATGTCGCCCGAAGCTGCCTTCAAAATGCGGCTGGACTTCGCGCAACGAGCTTTCACAAACGCCCAGGAGCTAACCCGCCTTATGGACCAAAAGGCCAACTACCTCCTTTCGGCGGTGGCCCTGCTGACGGCTGCTCTGGGCATCGTGGCCTCAAAGGCCCTGGACATCAAGCCGACGGCAGGCTGGGAATTGGTAGTAAAGGGCCTGAGCATTGTACTTTTCCTAGGCTACCTGGTGCTGGCGTTTGCTGTTGTATACAATGCCACAAGGGTGTTCAGGGCGCGCTCCAGTATGCTGACCGGGCAAAGCGCCGCCCCAGGCATGCTCTTCCCCTTGATCTTGCTGTCTCGCTTCAGCACCAACGGCGTGGTGGATGAAAACAAATATCTGATCAAGCTCGGCAGCTTGACCCCGGAGGAGATCCTCCACGACTACGCCAACCAGATAATTGAGGTTTCAACTATTTACAGCCACAAGCAGCAAAATATCAATCTCAGCCTCACTTTGTTCTACTGGCTGACTATCACCTGGATAATGGCGATACTGCTGCTGCTGGCCCTCATAGTGGTTAGCTAGAGCGTCCCGGCTGTGCGTTTTCAACTCCCAGAGGGCTCGGTTATGGATGTACTTCCTGCCGGTACTGTCACTTTTCTCTTCACCGAAGCTGCCTTTGATGCGCGGCGCGGGTCAGAGCGCTCCTCGCGGCGGGGAATATGGCCTACAACCAGGGAGACTACGACGCTGCCTCGGACTTCTTTGAGAGGAGCCTCGCCCAGCAGAAGGCTCTGGACGACCGGCGCAATGTGGCTGCGATCTTGGAGGAGATGGGCAGGCTGGCCGGCAAGAAGGGCGACTACCGGCTGATGCGCCGGCAGTGTACCGAGAGTCTGGCACTGTTCAGAGAACTGGGGGACAAGCGGGGCATCGCGAACTCGCTGCACCTACTCGGCATCGCATCGCTGCAACAGGCCGACTACGTAGCGGCGCGCGCTTCATTCGCCGACGAGAGCGGAGACCAGGAGGCCCAGGGTATCTCATTGTTTAACCTGGGTTTTGCGGCGCGCGGAGAGGGCGACTGGGAACGGGCGAACCTGATGTACAGCCGCAGCCTGGAGATGTTTCGGCGGCTGGGCAACAAGCGCGGCATCGTCGGCTGCTTTGTGGGAATTGCCCTCACACTCTACTTGTCTACGGAGGGGGCTGGGGAGAGGTTACGCGAGGAGATAGGCGTGCCCGTGCCGCCGTCTGAGCAACCCTACTACGAGCTTGCCCTAACTGCCCTGCACACTAGAGCCTGTTATGAACTCCCCTGATGAAAAGAGTTGTTGGCGGCCAATTGATCTCGAGTAGACGGTGTGATATAATGCGGTCATGCTAGCAGCAGGCGTTTCCCAGCTTCTATATCTTCTTGACGAGTCCTTTCAGGGGAGGGATTGGCACTCCCTGCTCAGTAACCTCGAATCTGTTACATTGGATGATTGGTCGTGGGTTCCACCCGGAGGTGACCGTTCAATCAAGCAAATCGTCCAGCACGTCGGCAGTTGCAAGATCATGTACCATAATCATGCCTTTGGCGACGCAAAGCTGATCTGGGGAGATCCTGTGGTTGAGGGTGCTGACGTAACCGATAAAATCCCGTCAGCCATCAAGTGGCTACGTGATGCTCATGAGCACTTGCGGCAAAGCATTGCTGTACTGGACGATGCCGAACTACTACGCCCGCGAATGACGAACTGGGGCGAACTGAAGGAGACACGCTGGATTATTACCACAATGATTCAGCATGACCTCTACCATGCAGGCGAAATAAACCACATCCGCTCACTGTGCCAGGGAAGCGACCGCTGGGCCTACGGCGGCACATGAGGGTCATACAGCTAGCTGCGCATACGTGTATCACAAATTCCCCACAGATTACGCTTCTGAATACCTAACCGACTCTTGCCACCAAGTTCATAACAGCCTCTAGGCTGGGCGAAGAGCATTTCAGGAAGGCCTGGGAGTGGGGGGCACGCTTTGTCGTTGGACGAAGCGGTGGCTTACGCTTTGGAGAGAGTCTCCGGCTCTCCATCTTTTCAGTCTTTCTTAGCGTGATAGTTGTTTTTATGGGATATGTATACTCAAGTAACGTAGGCTTTGGCTCAAGCTGAGGGCGTCTACACAACACACACCTCCACCCGGCGTAGTTCTGAGTGGAGGTGTGGAGAGAAAGAATGTTCGGGGAGGTAGCAGCGTCAACTTACAGGTAGTTTAGAAGTTGGGCGCGGGAACCGTGACGGGGGTGTCGGCGTTGGCGGGGGCGTCAGCTGCCGCCTGCACGTGCCTGGCTACACCTGCCAGTTGCTCGGCCAGCCTCGCCGAAGAAGCCGCCTCGTTGTACTTGCCGGCGTTGTAGTTGGCGTACGCTGTTGCGTATGCGCTTTGCGCCTCGGTTAAATAAGCTGCCGCTTCACTGGAGCCGGTCACGGCCTTTTGTGCCGCCAGGTGGTTGTAGGTTTGTGCCAGTACGCGGCTGGCTTGCACCTGGGTCAGCGTAACGTTGGCGTTATCGTAGCCGCCCGGTAGATGTCCCATGTGCCCGTTGCGCCCTTGCGGTTGGAGGGTTGCCGATGGAAGCTTGTCGTAACCCAGGGTCTGCCCCATCGTAGTCTCGGCAGCCATCGTTAAGCCCATGGCGGCCTGCGCCTGCTGCGCGGCTTGCTCGTATTTGGTGTTCGTCACGGCAGTCTGAGCTTCCTTCAGGAGGGTGTCCGCCTGATTGAGCCACTTCTCGACGTTGGCGGTGTCCATCTTGCCGGTGGCGTAGGCAAGGTCGCCCTTAGCGTTGGTGAGGAAGTCGGTAGTCTGGGTGATCTCGCGTTGAGCCGAGTCTGCGGTAAGTCCCGCGCCATAGGGTCCCATGCCGTCGAAGTCGCCGAAGCCGCCGTGTCCTCGCTCGTGGCCGCCTCCGAAGCCTTGCATGCCCGACTTAGGGCCGTCGGAGGGGTTTGCTGTGGCTTGTGCAGCGGGTGTATTGGCGGCGCTGGGCGTGCTTTGAGCGGGTGCGGCGCTTGGCGTCTGAGCCAATGCGCCAACTACCACTATGCCTGTGGTCAGTATCGAAGCGGCTACGGTGGCTCCTAGTGAGGTTAAGATCGTTTTCGTGTTCATTTTTGGCGTTCTCCTTGTTGTGGTTGTTCTGGATTTTGCCGGGTATGTCCGTCATGAGCATTGCCCGACCTTCTGTTATCATTATAGGGAGCGAATATTAGGGGATAGTGGGCGAAAAATTAGAGCTTGATGAGAGGCCGGCAAGCCCGTGCCGAGGGCTGAGTTCGGGCAGTACCGGCACTGAAAACGGGCGGCACGCAATATGCGGTAAGGATTGTAAAGGTCAGCCCGCCCCCCGGTGGGCGCACAACGAACAAAAAAGAGTATAAAAAGGAAAATTAGGAGGACAAAGAATGGCTTTTCAACTACCACCCCTACCCTACGACTACGATGCGCTGGAACCGCATATTGATGAAGAAACGATGCACCTGCACCATGACAAGCACCACCAGGGTTATGTCAATAACCTGAACGCCGCTATCGAGAAGCACCCTGAGCTTAGCGACATGAGCGCGGAGGACCTGCTGCGTAACCTGGACAAAGTGCCCGAAGATATACGCACGGCGGTACGCAATAATGGCGGCGGGCATGTCAACCACACTATGTTCTGGGAGATAATGACCCCCAACGGCGGCGAGCCGAGCGGGGCTATCGCCGATGCCATCGCCCAAGAGTTCGGCAGCCTGGATGAGTTCAAGCAGCAGTTCAACGACGCCGGGGCCAAGCGTTTCGGCAGCGGTTGGGCCTGGCTGGTGCGTAAAAGCGATGGCAAGCTGGCCGTGATCAGCACAGCCAACCAGGACAGCCCCCTCTCGGACGGTCACTACCCGATCATGGGCAACGACGTGTGGGAGCATGCCTACTATCTCAAGTACCAAAACCGGCGCCCGGAGTACCTGAGCGCATGGTGGAACGTGGTCAATTGGGACGAGGTGAACAAGCGGTATCAGCAAGCCGGCAAGTAGGCGCAGTCGTAGAAGAATAAACAGGTTAAGATAAGAGAGGGGGTCGTCCGCGCTTTTGCCGGACGACCCCCTCTTGCTTTGTTCTAGTTTTCCGCTTCGGGCCCTATACAGGACCGACTTCCCTGCGACTCAACTAGCAGAGTATACTAGTAGCGGTTGCGTCCGCCGCCGCCGCCGCCGCCGCTGCGGGTGCCGCCGTTCTGCTTGCTATAGCAGTCGGAGCAGTAAACAGGGCGGTCGCCACGCGGTACGAAGGGCACCTCGGTGTCCTTGCCGCAACTGGCGCATACAACCTCGGTCATAGTGCGCTCGGAGCGACCGTAGCCGCCGCCACCGCCGCCGCCACTATAACCACCACCACCGCCGCCACCACTGTAGCTGCCATAGCTGTCGCCATAGCCGCCACCGGAGCGGGCCGTTTTCTTGGCCGCACGGCAATCCGGGCAGCGAACCGGCTCGCTGTAACCCCTCTGCGAATAAAAGTCTTGCTCACCCTCGGTGAATTCAAAGTTCGTACCACAATCCCGGCACGCGAGTGTCTTGTCTGACATCTTGTTCTATTATCTCCCTTTTGAAATTAAAGCCTGTTTGTTCGTCTGGTGAGGAGTTCCAGTGGGGGATCGTGGGGTGCTCGCGCCATTACCAGGGAAGAGGACATGCGGGATTACCTTGCTACCTTTTCTGTTTTCTACCTTACCAACTATAGTGTACCATAATAACTGCACTTTTACAAGACCCATTAGAGGGAGATTAGGTGAAGTAGTTTCCCGCCCGTTTGCATGCCCTCCGGCGTCCGTTTCCCGCCGAAATCGCCGAATGGCCCACGCTTGGCACAGAACTTGAAGTACAGTCGATTGTATACCGTATGAGCCACCGCAAAGGGGCGCATACCGAAAGGAGATTTCGACAATGAGCGACGGATTAGACGATAAAGTGCAAGGCACGGCCAAAGAGGTCGGCGGCAACATCCAAGAAGGCGTCGGCGACTTGACCGACAACCCCAATCAGCAGGCAAAGGGCCAGGCCAACCAGGTGGAAGGCAAGGCACAGCAGGCGATGGGTGACGTCAAGAACGCAGTGGGCGATGCCGTAGATAACGTCAAGAACGCAGTTAACGACGCTACGGACTAAAGCGCTAGACCAACAACGTAGTAGAAAAGCAAGAGACACCATGCGTGGCCCTGACGGCTGTTTGTGGTGTTTCTTGCATTAGAAGGCTATTTCGCGGATACTCATAGTCCCATGATCGTGTTGAGAGTGGATGCTGAGAGTGGAAATTGAAGGCCGGTGCTGAGTGGGGCAAGGGGAGCACGGGCGCTCCGAAGGGAGAAAAGATATGCTAAAGGGCAAGACTGTTATAGGCAAAGACATACTGAGCCGAGCAGACGGCGAGAAGTTGTCTTCGATCAAAGATTTGATCATCGCCGGCGACAACTCCAGGATAGTAGCGCTGCTTACCGACGAGGGCGGCCTGTTCAGCAAGGCGCATGTTGTGCCGATAGAGAAGGTGGTCAGCTTCGGCAAAGATGTGGTGGTGATAACCGACCGCGACGCCGTAGTGTCTGCCGAGCAGGTTCCCGCCGTCAAGGAAAGCCTCGACAGCAAAGACAAGCTGCTCGGCAAAACGGTGTTCACCGAGCGAGGGGACGAGCAGGCCAGGGTGGAAGATATCTATTTCAATGAAGCCAACGGCACTATCATGGGACTGGAGCTTTCGGGAGGCGCGCTGGAGAACTCCCCGGACGGCACCGCCTACCTGCCTGTGGATGCCATTATCAGCATCGGCCAGGATGCGGTGGTGATACGCACCGAGGCGGTCACCAACCTGCTGGCTCAGGCAAGCGGGGTGCAGGGCACGGCGCGCACGACGGACAATAGCTAGAGCTAAATCAGGGTGCGAGAGTCTTTTTGATGTTGGCCCGCAGATGCGAGCAGACAAAGCGTCCCCACATGCGCCCTCGGTACAAGCCAGATAGGGCTACAGCGCTTCCACCGCTTGCGGCTCCACATATCCGCGCCCGGCCTGCTCCTCTTCCTCCGGCGCAGCCGCCCGCCCGCCCCCGGCTTTGTTCAAGGGACGCGTGGTGTAGTACTTGGCCTGCGGGTGGTGAACCACCAGCGCCGCTGTAGACTGCTCAGGAACCAGCACATAACCTTCCGTGAGGTCCACGCCGATAGTCTTGTCGGAGGGCAGCACCTGGAGCAGCTTGGTCTGCTCGGCGGGGTCGGGGCAGGCGGGGTATCCCCAGGAGTATCGGCGGCCCTGCTCTTGCGGTAGGCCAAGCTCGCGCTTTACCAGCCGGTGGGTCCACTCGGCCAGGGCCTCGGCCAGCGCCACGCTCAGGCCGTATATGTAGTAGCCCTCGGAGTAGTTGCCTTCGCGCTGCATCCTCTCGAACACCTCGCTCGCCCGGTCTCCCATCGTTACCACCTGCAAAGGGATAACGTCCATGCGCCCCGATTCGACCGAGGCGAAGTAGTCGGCCAGACACAGGTGCTCGCGGTCAGGCTGGCGGGGGAAGGTAAAGCGGATTTTCGGTTTGGCAGCCGGGCTGTTCGACGGTCCATCTGCCGGGGCGTCGTACACCAGCAGGTCGTTCCCTTCGGATTGGCAGGGAAAGTAGCCGTAAACCACTTTGGGGGTGAGGATTTGCTTGCCGCGCAGTTCGGCTTGCATGCGCTTGAGGCGGGGCATCAGGTCGGTCTGGACGGCGCGCTCGAAATCGGCGCCGTGCAGCTTGTGCGCGCCCCACGACAGGCGGAACAGCGACGTAAGATCGAGGCACTCGAATATTTCATCTAAAGGGATATGTCGTTGGTCTAGGACGCGGTAGCCCCAGAACGGCGGCGTGGGTATAGGAGCATTGGGGTCCACCGCCGAGCGCACCAGGGGGCTTGCGGCTTTGGGTTCCGCAGGCGCCGTGCCCTGGGCATCTCGGTCACGAATCAGGCGGGCTGCCTGGTGCTGCTTCTCAACGAACGTCTCGCGCCGCTTGGGGTCGGTGAGCAGTTCCATCGTGTCCAGGCCCTCGAACGCATCGCGGCAGTAGTAAACGCCCGGCGCATACCGCTCGTCGCCGTCCACGAAACCGATGCGCGCCCCGAACGGGCGATTGATGGCCGCCCCGCCCACCATCACAGGGTAGTCGAGGCCGCGCTTGTGAAGCTCCTGAATGCACAGAGGCATCTGCTTGGAGGTGGAAACGAGCAGCGCACTCAGGCCAATGGCGGTGGCTTCCACCTCTACCGCCTTATCCACGATCACGTTGAGGGGAACCTGCTTGCCCAGGTCGTACACAGTGTAGCCGTTGTTGGTCAGGATGGTGTTCACCAGGCTCTTGCCGATGTCGTGTACGTCCCCGAACACCGTTGCCAGCACCACCCGTCCCTTTGTATAGCCCTCTTTCTTCTCAAAGAACTGTTCCAGGTGGGCCACCGCGCGCTTCATCACCTCGGCGCTTTGCAACACAAAGGGCAGGATCAGCTCGCCCGCCCCAAACTTATCGCCCACATCTTTCATAGCGGGCAGGAGCACTGTGTTGAGCACCTCCACCGGGTCGTGCCCCAACAGCGCCTCGTCCAGCAGCGCCTCGATGCCCTCTTTCTTGCGGTGCAGTATCTGGTAATGTATCTTCTGCTCGACAGGCAGCCCCTGCATGGCGTCCTCGGCGGCGGCCTTGTCGTTGGGGTCGCGCTTGTTCTTCTCGAAGTGGGCGATGTAGTCGGGCAGAGCCTCCGGTTCGTTGTTGATAAGGCGGTCGGCGAGCCGCCGCTCATCTGCCACGATCTCGGCGTAGGGGGTGATGTGCGCCGGGTTGACGATAGCGAGGTCCAGCCCCGCCGCCACCGCATGGTGCAAAAAGACCGAATTGAGCACGGAGCGGGCATAGGGATCAATGCCGAACGAAACGTTGCTCACGCCCAGCACGGTAAGAGCCCCAGGGCACTCCTGCTTGACCCGACGTATCCCCTCCAGCGTCTCGATAGCCGACCTGTTCAAGTCCTCCTGCCCGGTGGTCACGGGGAAGGTCAGCACGTCGAAGATGAGGGCGTCGGGGCTGAGGCCGTACTCCTGCACGGCGATATTGTAGATAATACGGCATATCTCGACCTTACGGTCTGCGGTGTGGGCCATGCCTATCTCGTCAATAGCCAGGGCTACCACAGCCGCGCCGTGCTCCACCGCCAACGGCAGCACCGCCTCTATCCGCTCGCGCCCGCGCTCCATATTGATCGAATTGAGGATGGCTCGTCCCGGATACGCTTCCAGCGCCGCCTGCATCGCCGAGGTCTCGGTGCTGTCTATCATCAAGGGCGCTTCCACGCTCATACTGAGTTTCTTCACGAGCTTACGCATCATCTCGTCTTCGTCGGCGCGCTCGGTAAGAGCCACCTGCACGTCCAGCACATGCGCGCCGCCCTCCACCTGCTCGCGGCCCACCTGCGCGATGGCATCGTAGTCCTCGGCGAGCAGCAAACGCTTGACCTTGCGCGAACCCTGCGCGTTCACCCGCTCGCCCACGATCAAGGGCGCGGGAACCTGGATCAGGGGCGTGGCGCGCATCGCGCTCGACACCTGGGCCTCCAGCCGGCGGGGTCTCGCCCTCTGCGCCCGGTCTTTGCCCAGCGCCTCCACAAGGGCGCGGATATGCTCAGGGCCTGTGCCGCAGCAACCCCCCACCACACTCACACCGAAGTCGGTAACGAACTCGTACAACGCCTCGGCCATAGGATCAGGCTCCAGAGGATAGACAGCCTGCCCGCCCACGTTGATAGGCAGGCCCGCATTGGGTATGCACGACACCCAGCGCATAGCATTTTGAGCCAAGAAGCGAATTGGCTCACGCATGTGCTCCGGCCCGGTGGAGCAGTTGAGGCCGATTATGTCTATAGGCAGAGCGGAGAGGGTGGTGAGCGCCGCCACGATGTCGGTGCCCAGCAGCATCCGCCCCGAAGTGTCGAGCGTCACCTGCGCCTGAATGGGCACGCGCCGCCCACTCTCGCGAAAGTACTCTATCGCGCCGTTTACAGCGGCCTTCACTTCCAGGATGTCCTGCGCCGTCTCGATAACCAGCAGGTCCACGCCGCCCTCTACCAGAGGGCGCGTTTGCTCTCGAAAGACCTCCTTCAACTGAGCATAATTGACGGCGGAGAGGGTCGGGTCGTCGGCGGAGGGCAAGAAGCCGGTCGGCCCCATTGAGCCTGCCACATAGCGCGGACGGGAGGGGGTTGAGTAGCTGTCGGCAACTTTGCGGGCGAGCTGCGCGGCGGTGTAGTTCTGGTGGTAAACCTCGTCGCCGATATTGTATTCGCCCAGCTTGGGGCGGGTGCTGCCGAAGGTAGCGGTCTCCAGCACGTCGGCCCCCACTTCGAGGAAAGAGGCGTGTATCTCCTCGATGATGCGCGGGTTCGTCACGCACAGGTAGTCGTTGCAGCCCTCAAGGGCGGCGCCGCCGCACTCCTCAGGCGATAGGTTGTAGCGGAGCACCGAAGTTCCCATCGCCCCGTCGAAGAGGTGCGGGCGCCCGTCGGCGAGCAGCTCCCGGAAGTCAGCCATCGTCGGTAGCGGCGTAGTCGGCGGGGATCAAACCCGCGGGGAGACGCAGCGGGGTGCGGCCGGTGACCGGCACGATCCAGAGGACGCGGCCGGACGTGTCCAACCCGATTTCCGTCGAGCCGGCGGACGGCAGGCAGCGCGCCGGCTCCCCCTCCAGCGGCAGGACCCAGCGTTCTGCCGTCTCCATATGGAGCCGCCCCATCCCGTACTCCAGCGCGGCGGGCGGCA
>JBBSIX010000082.1:0-11373 GCA_038231875.1 Chloroflexia bacterium
GGTGGCTGTGGCGGTGCTGGTCTTCTTCCTATTCAGCGTAATTTTGCACGAACTTGTACACACCGCAGTGTCGCGCAGCGGCAAACGCAATGTGACTCTATTCCCTTTCGGGTCGGCCATGCCGATCCGGCTGCACCGCAGCAATCCGGGCCGCGCTATCCTGGCTGCCCTGGTGGGGCCTGTTTTCAGCCTGGTGCTGGGCGGTGTGCTGCTCCTGATCGCCTCCCAGATCAATACCACCCAGGGGCTGCCGGGGGGCATCAAAGCGTTCTTTTTTGCACTGGGAGCGCTCAATGTGCTGCTAGGGCTGGTGAACGTCATCCCCGGCATCCCATTCGACGGCGGTTGGCTGCTCAGCGCCGCCATCAACTGGTTCGGCGTAGACACCGAGTCGGCCCTCAACACCGGCAGGTCGGTGGGCCGGCTGGCTTCGCTGGTGCTGGTGCTGGCCGGGGCCTGGATAGGGCTGACCACCGAACAGTGGCTGCCGGCCCTGGCGCTGGCGCTGCTCGGTTGGTCGGCAAGAGAAGCCGCCACTATCGGTCGGCAGCGCGGCCTACTCAGTGGGGCGTTCGAGCAGATGACGGCAGCCGAGTTTATGGAGGAAACTCGCACCGCCGACGCCGTGAGCGCCAACGACACTGTGGCCGATATGGTTCGCGAACACCCCCGTTACGAGACCGATATACCGCTGCCGATTATCAACGAAAGCGGCGCAACGATAGGTCTGGTTTCGATGGCAGCCTCCGACACACTACTGCAAGGAACCTGGGCCAACACGCCCGTTACCGCGCTTATGACCCAACTTTCCAGCGTAAAGGCACTGCGCCCCGACAGCTCGCTCAAGCAGGTGCTGGACACAGCCGATACGCTGAGGGGCACGCCTGCCGGCAATACGCGCATCCCTATCATAGACAACGGCACGCTGGTAGGTAGCATAAAACCGAGCCGCCTGGCTGCCTTTGAGCAGATGGAGCAAGAGTTCGGTATGGAAGGGGCAGTAGCCCCCGGCGGCCCAGTGGGCTTCATGGGGCGGCTCGGCGCACTCATTCCGGCGGCTCTGGTAGTGGCTGCTATGGCTATCCTGGGCGGTATCGCCCTACGCACCAATCCCGCCGACCTGCGCGACCTCACCAGTGGAGGGGAAGCAAACGTTACGTTCAGCAACCGCACTCCCACCGAAGGCTCCTTTGTGGGCGTGGATAATCTGCCGATCAGCGTGCAGTTGGAAAGCGCCCGCCCCATCTCCTCCGCCGTCATCCTCCTGGATGGCTTTCCACTCGACACGCAGATGAGTGGCACCGACCCGATCACCCAAACCACCCTCACGGCTGAATCGGCCGGCCTTGCTCAAGGCCCGCACCGGGTGAGCGTCAAGGTGGTCACTAAGAGCGGCAAGAGCAAGACGGATGAGTGGGGCTTCCGCGCCAACACGAACGGCGCAGGCAGCCCGGCAGAGAGCCCCACTGCGCCCGCCGTTATGCAGACCGAGCCTATCAGCGTAACGAATTATACCCCTGTGCTTGGCGGCAAGGTGCTGGCCGGGGCGACAGATGTCAACATAGGCGCGCAAATCGTGGGCACAGCCGCCCCCAAGAGCGCACAGTTGAGTCTGGACGGCAAGCCTCTCAACGCGCAGGTCGCCCCCGTCGCGGGAACCGAGGGCCGGTTCCGGGTAAGCGCAACGGCCCCCAACGTTGGGCAGGGCAGCCACCGCGTGCGCCTCGACGTTGAAGGGGCCGGCGGCGGGCGCACCACCTCGGAGTGGACCTTCCAGGCGATCCAGGCCGACGAGAACAACGCCTACTTCAAGGAAACCGGCTACTTCCTCAGCCAACCGTTCCTCAAATACTGGCAGGAGAACGGTGGGCTGGGCGTCTTCGGCTTCCCTATCTCCGACCGCATGCAGGAAACCGCGCAAGGCACAGGCGAAGTGTACACTGCTCAGTACTTCGAGAGGGCGCGCTTTGAACTGCACAATGACACCGGCGACCAGGTAATTCTGGGCCGCCTGGGTGCGCTCATCCACCCTCCTGAGCCGGCGGTTGCCGAGATCGCAGGCAAGCACTTCTTCCCGGAGACCGGGCACAACGTGTCCGATGTGTTCTTCAAGTATTGGCAGGAGAACGGTGGGCTGGCTCTGTTCGGCTATCCGATAACCGAGGAGTTGAAGGAAACGAACCCCGCGGACGGCAAAGAGTACAGTGTGCAGTACTTCGAGCGCAACCGCTTGGAGAACCACCCGGAGAACGCCGGCACTCCATTCGAGGTGCAGTTGGGCCAACTGGGGAGGCAGTTGTACCAACAGAAGTACGGCAAGCAGTAGCCGTTGCAAATTGGCGGAAACCTGATGCTGCTCAAGTGTCGGGGTCCGTTCAAAGTCGCAGTCTCTCCACCAGAACCGACTTTGAATGGACTCTGATCGAGTGTAGGGTAAGCGATCAGACTTGGGGTGCAGGGGCGGGAGCCACTGACGGGGTATGAGCGAAGCGGGGGCGGGGTGTCCCCTGTTATTCCCCTATCTAAAAGCCCCATCCCGCGTGCGGGAGGGAGGCATGTGATGGGCCCTCATTAGCCGAGATGCCGACTTTCTCCACCCCACGTCTGATTGCTTACAGTGTAGGGGCGCGTAAGCGCTTCGGGGAAATTGTGGTATAATTACCATCCCGACCCCACCTCACAGCATCTGGAGAAAGACACCTTGCAACCGCCCCCGTCCGGCCCGCGTTCCGGCAGAACAGATACAACCCACAGCAGGCTTGCCGGACGAAAAGCGCGCCTCGCATGGGCGCTGCTTGCGCTGGCGGCGCTCACGGCAGGGCTTACCTTCGGGCTGGGGCTGTGGCCGGGCACAACTACCGGAGCGGGCGCCACTCCAGCTTCCCCTGTCTCCTCTACAGCTGCGAGCCGTCCTGCCTTAATCGAGGCCGCCTTCACCCCCGCACCGCCTACGCCTGTACCGCCCACGCCCACCCTCACTCCCTATGCCGGCGACCCGACGGCTGCGCGTTTCGCACCCCCTAACCTCGAGGCTGCCTCCCGCTACTACACCGAGACAGGCCACCTGCTTACGGGCGACTTCTACAACTTCTACCGGAGCATCCAGGGCGGCGATACGCTGTTCGGTCTGCCGCTCACCGAGGAGTTCACCCAGAAGTTGGGCGACGGCGGTGTCTACAGGGTGCAGTATTTCGAGCGCGCCCGCCTGGAGATGCACCCCGACCTGCCCCCCGGCTGGCGGGTGCAGGTGGGAGCCGTCACCCCCGCTATCTTGGGCAGCCGCAACTTCCCCCGCGCCGCAGCAAATGGCAGCGATGCCGGCCTCTTTTTCCCGCAAACAGGCCACAACCTCGCCGGCGGCTTCCTGACCTACTGGCAGGCGCATGGCGGGATAAGGCTGTTTGGGCTGCCCCTCAGTGAGGAGGTAAGCGAAGCCGGCATGACGGTGCAGTACTTCGAGCGGGCACGCTTCGAGTATCACCCCGACCTACTGGGCACGCCCTACGCCATTCAACTGTCGCCGGTGGGTTACACGGCCCTCAAAGAGGCGGGGTTCAATCAGCCGATGGGGTTGTTGGTGCGCTTCAACCCACCACGCCTGGCCGAGGGGCATACAGGCACGGTGGAAGTAGCCGCCTCCCCTGGGGTGACGGTAACAGGGGAGTACGAGGGACGCACCCTCTTTTTCGAGAACGATAGGCAGAGCGGCACAGCGACGGCCCTGCTCGGCACCGTACCGTTCGCCGACCTGGGCCCTCATCAGGTAATACTCCACTTCAGCCCAGCCGACGGAGCCGGAGCCGGCGCTACCGTCACGCGCACGCTGGATATAGTGCCCTACGCCTTCCCTTCGGAGTCGCTGCAATTCGACCCCGACACCGCCGCCCTGCTCGACCCGGCCTTGACCGGGCCTGAGCGCGAGACCCTGGACCGCATCTTCTCCGGGCGCACGCCTGAGCAATACTGGAGCGGGGCGTTCCAAATGCCCCTCAACAGCCCCGTGCGTGTTACCTCGTACTTCGCAACCCGGCGCTGCTACAACTGTCCTGACGGCTCCAAACCTACCACGTATCACGGCGGCATGGACATGGCAGCCGGCGAAGGCACGCCGGTGCATGCGCCCGCCGCAGGTAAGATAGTGTTCGCCAGCAAACTGGCTGTGCGCGGCAACGCCATCATCATTGATCACGGCCTCGGGGTCTACTCGCTGTTCGCCCACAACTCCAAGCTAATCGCCCAGACAGGCCAAGCCGTGCAGAAAGGGGATGTTGTATCGCTTTCCGGCAACACCGGCCTCTCCAACGGCCCCCACCTGCACTGGGAACTGCACGTTAGCGGCCCACCTGTCGAGCCGCTTGAGTGGGTCAAGCGGGTATTCCCTTAGCGCTGCCCAGGCGCACATCTCCCAACAAAGCAGCATGTCTCAAGAGTATGCCATAGTCGCCCTTGACCAGGGGCGACATTCCACCCCGACTGCCGAGCAAGCGGACGAACCGGCACCGAGCGACGCCCCCGGTATGGGCCTGCTGCTGCACTACAGCTTGCCGGATGAGCTTGCGGGCAAGGTGGAGCCGGGGCACATGGTGGTGGTTCCCCTGCGCGGCAAGCCTGCTTACGGGGTGGTACTCGAGTTGGCCGACAGTTCGCCGGTGGGCTATGCGCTGCCGGTCAAGCGGCTGGTGGACCCCCGGCCTGTGCTGCCCGCCTACATGCTGGGGCTTGCCCGGTGGATAGCGGCCTACTACCGGTGTACCCTGTGGCAGGCCCTTGCGCCGATGCTGCCCCCCGGCGTGGCCCGCCGCGCAGTCACAACCCTGAACCTCACCGACGGCGCCCTGGAAGACAGCGACCGGCACAACCCGCTGATCCAGGCGCTCGGCAGGAAGCAAAGGCAGGTGGTTTCTTTGCTGCAAAGCGCGCCCAAGAGCAGCCTCTCGATGGGCAAGCTGAGGCGCAAGTACAGTGGCGCGCCTTCCGGCCTGAACACCGCTGTGCTGGACCTTGAGCGCAAAGGGCTGCTCTCCCGCCGCACCGAACTGCCCGCACCCCGCTCCAGCCCGCAGCACGAACGCATTATCCGCCTGGCGGTGTCGCCGGATGCCGCCTCGGAAGCGTTGCGCGATACCGAGAGGCGCGCGCCCCTACAAGCCGCCGCCTTAGACTGGCTGCTCAAACGCACCCGGCAGACGGGCGGCGCGCAAGCGAACGAGGCTCCCTGGCTCCCCCTTAGCGATCTCTACCTACACACCGGCGCAACTTCCTCAACCGTCACAGCCCTGGAGCGCAAGGGCTGGGTGGAACTGTCGCGCCGCGCCGTCTACCGCAAACCCGTGCCCCCCACCGCCGCCACCCCGAACGATGCTGCACCCGCCCTCACCTCCGCACAAGCAGCAGCCTGGCGCGAGATCGCCCTGGCCTTACGCGCCGCGCACAGTTCCGATCCGCCGGCAGCCCAGGCAGAATCTCTGCTGAGTGAGCATGGCCCTCCTGCAACTACCGGCGATGGAAATAGTGGGGAAAGTGATGTTTGGGAAGACCCCGGCGCTCCATCTTCTCTGAGGAGCGGCCAAAGCGCCGGCCAGGAACCCCGCACCCCCAGGTTTCTACTGCACGGCGTGACGGGCAGCGGCAAGACCGAGGTTTATCTACGGGCAATTGGCATGACGCTGCGGCTGGGCAAACAGGCTATCGTGCTTGTGCCGGAGATTTCGCTGACTCCACAGGCGGTACACCGTTTCGCGGCCCGCTTTCCGGGCAGGGTGGCACTTATCCACAGCCGGCTTTCGCCTGGGCAGCAGTTCGACGAGTGGCGGCGTATACGCGAAGGGCACGCCAACATCGTGGTAGGTTCACGCTCGGCGGTGTTCGCGCCCCTGCCTCGGCTGGGCATCATCATCGTGGACGAGGAGCACGAGTGGGCCTACAAGCAGAGCGAGCGCCAGCCGCACTATCATGCTCGCGAAGTGGCCCTCAAGCGCGCCGAACTGTGCGGGGCTACCGTGATATTGGGCAGCGCTACACCCGATCTCGCCAGCTACTACCATGCCCAACGGGGCGACTACACCCTGCTGTCGCTGCCGCATCGCGTGGGGAGACGCAAGACGCGAGAAGGCGTTGAGCTTTCCACCGAACTGCCGATGCCGCAGGTGCAGGTGGTGGATATGCGGGCTGAACTGCGCGGGAGCAACAACTCGCTGTTCAGCCGCGCACTGCAAAGCGCGCTTGAGGCTACGCTGGGCCGCAAGGAGCAGGCTATCCTCTACCTGAACCGGCGGGGCAGCAACAGCTTCCTGCTCTGCCGGGAGTGTGGCCACGTGCCGCTCTGCCCGCGATGCGACGTGCCCCTAGTGTACCATGCGGCCATACACGGGATGCTCTGCCACCGCTGTAACGCTTTCTCGCTCGCGCCCAGGGAGTGCCCCAAGTGCGGTAGCAGCCAAATAAAAGGGTTCGGCACAGGCACACAAAAGGTGGTAGACGAAGTGGCGACGCTCTTTCCCGGCGCCCGCGTGCTGCGGTGGGACCGCGACACGGCGGCTCGCCAGGGCAGCCATTCGGACCTGATGGACATTTTCAGCCGGGGAGAGGCCGATGTGCTGGTGGGCACGCAGATGATCGCCAAAGGGCTGGATATAGACCGCGTGACGTTGGTGGGGGTGATCAGCGCCGACACGGGGCTGTTCCTGCCCGACTTTCGCGCCCCTGAGCGAGCCGTGCAACTGTTGATGCAGGTAGCAGGCCGCGCAGGACGCCGCACCGAGACCACCCACAGCCGGGTGATAGTGCAGACTTTCAATCCCGACCACTATGCGGTCCAGGCCGCCGCCCAGTACGACTACCGGGGCTTCTACAAGGGCGAAATCCGCTTCCGAGCCGAGCACGGCTACCCTCCCTACGGCCAACTCGCCCGCCTGGTGTACACCTCGCCCAACGACGAACGCTGCGAGCGCGAGGCCGAGACCCTAGCCCGCTACCTGCGCCGCAAGCTGGATATGCTCCGCGAGGCCAACCCCAACCTGCCGTCAAGCGATGCCGACCTTCTTGGCCCGGCCCCTTGCTTTGTCCACAAGGTGAACGGGCGCTATCGCCGGCAAATCCTCCTACGGGGCAGCGACCTCGCCCCTCTCCTCGAGGGCTTTCACCCAGGCTCCGGCTGGTCCCTCGATATTGACCCGATGAGCCTGCTGTAAAAACCACAACTGTCCGCCGGTTAGCTGCAACGAACACGATACCAAACACAAAGATGCCATACGCTCTTTGCGTCTTTGCGTTTAACGTTCTTGTTGCATCTTCTCCGAACTCCCACTGGACAAACCTCTCTCTTTTCTGTAATCTTAAACCGAGATAAAAAGGGGGACACAGTGGCGCATTTAGAGATTGTATTCGACCCGAACCCAATTCTGCGCGAAAAAGCCAAGCGGATAAAAACGTTCGACGCATCGCTACGCAAGCTAACGGCAGACATGTTCGAGACCATGCGCGCCGGGCACGGCGTGGGGCTGGCCGCGCCTCAGATCGGCAAGCCTATCCGCTTGCTCGTGGCCGAGTTCGAGCCGGACAAAGGAGAGCGTGGCGAGAAGGGGGAAAAGCTGCGCGGCTTCAAGGTGGCTCTGTGCAACCCCGAAATCGTCAGGGCGAGCGACGAGTCGGCTACCGATATAGAGGGCTGCCTCAGTATTCCAGGCTGGGTGGGCGATGTGCCCCGGCACGTGTCTATAGTGGTCAAAGGCCAGACCCCGGAAGGCAAGGAAGTTCGCATCAAAGCCGAGGACTACTACGCCCGCGTGCTCCAACACGAGATAGACCACCTAAACGGCATCCTTTTCACCGACCGCGTGGAGGACATTAAGACGCTACGCAAGATAGACCCCCAGGCCACAGAGGAAGAAGTGGAGTTGTTGGAGGTATAGGCTCCTCTTATCACGCGGATGTAATCGAGGGCCGAGCAAACGTTGGCTGGCCCTCGGTTTTTCGCTGATGGAGACCGGCTATTCGCCCGGACGCTTGGCGGATACACCAACGCGGGGCAGGTCCACCTTCTGCTCGATAATATCGCGCAGGCGTTGGCGCACCGACTCCAGAGGCATCTCGTCTATCACAGGCTCGAAGAAGCCCCCCACTATCAGCTTTTCAGCTTCGATCCGGTCTATGCCGCGAGACATCAGGTAAAACACCTGCTCTTCCTGCACCGTGCCCACCGTCGCTCCGTGCGAACACCTAACATCGTCGGCCAGGATCTCCAGGCCGGGGATGGAGCTTGCCTTAGAGCCTTCACTGAGGAAGAGGGTGTTCATCGTCAGGTAGGAGTCGGTGCGTTGCGCGCCGTGGTCCACCTTGATAACCCCCTCGAAACCCAGCCGAGCCACATCGCGCACGGCTCCCTTGAACAGGATGTCGCCGTAGGTGTCTACGGCTGCGTGCCGGGTGTTGGAGGTAGTATCGAAGTGCTGATCGGTATCGGCAAAAGCGATGCCCCGCGTGAGGGTGCGCGCACCCTTGCCGATAAGCTGCGTCTCGGCATGCGTCTTGATCAGCGCGGCTCCCACCTCGCCTATCACCCAGTGCATCAGGCCGTCGCGCTCCACCGTAGCGTAGCGCGTAGCGAACGAGTAGACGTTGCGCGCCCACTCCTGCATGGAAGTGAACTCGACCTTCGCTTCCTCGCCCACAACCACCTCAACAACGCCCGAATGTAGAGCCTGCGCGCCCTTTCCCTCAGAGACAAACTCCTCGACGTAGCGCACACCGGCGCGGGCCTCGGCCACGACCAAAGTGTGTCCCAGCGACACCGCACCCTCCGCATCGAGGCGGTAGACGGCATGCACAGGCAACTCAACCTCTACACCTTCCGGCACATAGAGGAACACCCCGCCGCTCCACAAGGCGCTGTGCAGGGCTGCGAACTTGTCGGTGTTGGGGGCCACCAGTTTGTGTAGATAGGGCTGCACCAGATCGGGGTGGTCGCGCACCGCGTCCTGGAGCGAGCAGAATATCACCCCCTGCTCCTTGACCGCATCGGGAACCTCCAGATAGGCCGTTTCCGAGTTGACTTGCACCAGCAAGCTGCCGCCCTCGTCGCCCTCGCCCGTGAGGTTTGCCGGCCCTTTCGCCTCCTGGGGGCTGGTGTTGGCGGGCACGAACGGCTTGAGCTTGTCCAACTGAAGGGCGCTCACATCGGTGGTCCACCACTGGGCGATGCCTTTTGTCCAGCGAGGCATGGGAAGTTGCTCGAACGCCTCCCAGCCTTCGAGCCGGGACTCTCGCAGCCAACCGGGTTCGTTGCGAGCATCGCTCAAGGCGAGCACAGCCTCGCGGGTGAGGCCTTCCGTCTGCTGTAAGTCCCGCCGGCGGGGTTCGATGGCGCTAGGCGTTGTCATCGTCACCCTCCTCATCGGTCGGCTGCTCTATCTCCACGTCCATATAGTCCTTGCGGAGCCACTCGTAACCTCTGCTCTCAAGCTCATGGGCCAGTTCGGGTCCGCCCGATCTAACGATGCGCCCGCCCATCATCACATGCACATAGTCGGGCTGAATATAATTAAGTATGCGCTGGTAGTGAGTCACCAGCAGGATGCCCATTTCGGGGCCGCGCAGCGAGCCTATACCCTGGGCCACCACTCTCACAGCGTCAATATCGAGGCCGGAGTCCGGCTCGTCGAGCATAGCAACTTTGGGCTTGAGCATCGCCATTTGCAGCACTTCAAGGCGCTTCTTTTCGCCGCCTGAGAAGCCGTCGTTCACATAGCGGGTGGCAAAGCTCTCGTCCATCTTGAGCAGATCAAGCTTCTCGCGCAGGTTCTTGCGGAAGTTCTTGACGGCAGGGTTGTTCCGAGCGACCCCACCCCGGCCCACATAGTTCGGTGCGGCAAGGCCCATCCCCTCAACGTCGGGTGCAGGGGTATCGGCAGAGGCCGTGTCGAGGCGCACGCTGCCCGTCGCGGACAGCAACTGCTGCTCATTGCGGGCGCGGGGCTTGAGCTTGGACACCAGGGCTGTGCGGATAAAGTTTGCCACGCTTACCCCTGGGATAGACGATGGGTACTGGAAGCCCAGGAAAAGGCCGGCTTTGGCCCGCTCGTCGGGCGGCAGGTCGAGCAGGTTCACACCGTCCAGGGTAGCCGTGCCCGAAGTAATTTGATAGTTGGGGTTGCCCATGAGGGCGTTCACGAGGGTGGACTTGCCTGAGCCGTTCTCGCCCATCAGCGCGTGTACTTCGCCCTCCTCTATCGTGAGGCTCACTCCCTTGAGGATTTCCTGCCCCGCTACGCTCACATGCAGGTCGGTTATCACCAGACCTTCTCCCGTGTGCGGCCTCTCGGCCACCGCCACGCTCTGCTCTGTATTATCAGCCATCTTTATTTAATGCCTCCTGTGTTGGTTATCGTCAATGTATCAACTTATCCATGTGATAAGGAGCGGCGATGCGATACTAAGAATTGCCCAGGCGAACGGGGCTTACGTGGAAGTCGCAGGCGCAACTGCCTTCTACGATGCGCTCGCCCAGCGTCACTTCAACCCCTGGGCCGAGCAAGTCGCTCAACATCTCGCTCTCCATCTCGCAAATCTCGCGGTGGTTGCGGGCGACCTCGAAGTAGGGGCAGGAATGCGTCTTGAGAATAAAGCCCCCCTCGCCAGACTCAACGGGCAGCATAGATATTTCCATGCCAGTCTCGCCCAGGGCGGCCACCAGTCCAAGCAACTTTTGGGACAACTCTTTGCCCTGCGTACTGTCTTGCAATTTGCCGGCCATACGGCGGCTCACGCGGTTCAGCAGCGTCTGCAACCCATCCGGACCGTACAACTCTATCGTTTCTTCGAGGAGCAACCCGGCCAGGGTCGCGTAGTCTTTGGGGAAAAGCTCGTGCGCCTTCGGAGTGAGGGAGTAGACATAGTAGGGCCTGCCCACCTCGCCGCGCACACGAGTAGCCTGGATAAAGCCTTCGTGCAAGAGGTGAGCCAACTGCTCGCGCACGGCGGTCGTGGTCACACCTATAGCCGCCTCAAGCTCCTTGATCGAAGCCGAGCCGAGCCGCTGAATAACACGCAGCACCTCGGCACGAGGCGAAGCAGCCAACTGTTTTGGGTCAAGCACTCTTGTCTTCCTCCTTCTTTCAGGCTTTTCCACAAGCGTTCGGGCTTGAGGTAGAGAAACCTTTGCCGGACAGGTTCATGCCTGCCTTCCAATCAGGCGGGCACGGCTCGAAGCCGCACTCTCCTCCCTATATCTTATTGCGCCATAAAATAGTCGCAAAAACACACTATACCTTGATTGCTAGTTTAGAGTAGCGCGTCCAAGCGCCAATCCTATAGGATGGATGTTAGCAGACCAACCATCTAAAGGAGCAAGCACATGGACGACATCAATATTATAAC
>JBBSIX010000083.1:0-11348 GCA_038231875.1 Chloroflexia bacterium
ACTGCCTCGCTCTTTGTGCAATCAGTCTATTTATTATCAGGCCGCCATACTGCTTCAACACAAGGTTTCTGTAAAAATAGCTATTGCCCAGGGTAGGGCCACGGCGCCCGGGGCCCCTACACGACATCGGTCTACCCCAAATCTGAACATTTACCACGCGGCTTCGCCTTGCATACACCCCACCGAGATGTGTATACTAAGGTTGCCCACCATCTGTTGATCCCAAATCGGCACACCGACCAAGCGGCTTTCCCAATCCCCGCTCCGCTCACGACCCGGCCATTGCGAGGGCGCGCTATGACGAACTCCGCCAAACTCTTCGGAACCCGATTTCAAGCTCTCTTTTTCGCGCTGCTTCTCCTGGCTTGCGTACTTCTGCCCTCGCGCGCCCTCGCCCAAAGCGATACTCAACTCCTCAGCACCACCTACTTCACCATCTTCTACCCGCACGGCGAGGAGAAGGCCGCTGCCTGGTATGCCGGTTTCGCCGACGATGTGGACCAGGCGGTGAGTGATATGCTCGGCTCGGAGCCGGTGTTGGGGATAAGGCTGCGTATCTACGCGACCGAGGCCGACTACTCCCGCGCCAACCCGATGGCCGAAACGCACCCCGGCATCATGGCCCACGCTATCCCCGAACTGAAAGAGGTGGGCGTGGCCGTAGAGCGGCTGCGGCAAGTTCCGCCCGAACTGGCACGGGAGAGCTTCCGGCACGAAATAACGCACATTGTGGCCGCCGCGCTGTCCGACAATAATCTGCCTGTCGGCTTTCAGGAAGGGCTTGCCCAGTACAACGAACTGTCCGGCAGCCGAGCGCAGGAGGTGGCGACTGCCCTCAAGGGGATAATGGCAGGCGACGGCAAGCTGCTCTCCTGGGCCGAAATGAACGACCGTGCCGCCTTCAGCCGCAACATCGAAGTCGCCTATCCGCAGAGTTACACCATCATGGCATTCCTGGCCGACCGCTACGGCATGGACAGGTATTCGCGCTTGCTCCGCAATCTGCGCGAGGGCAACAGCCTGAACGACTCGCTTGCCTGGGCATATGCCGAGCCGGCAGACAAGCTGGAGGCCGAGTGGCGTGCCTACCTGCCCACGTTCCTCAAAGACGGCTGGCGGGTGAATGTGCTGCAAGCCTACGACCTCGGCCCCGCGCAAGCCTTGTTTGATGCCGGGCGGTATGCGGAGGCCCAACCAATGCTTGAGCGTTCGGAGCAACTGTACCGAGACCTGGGTAAGAGCGACAAGGCCGATGAGATAGCGACGCTCAAGGCACAGGCTGTGCAGGCGCAAAGCGCAACCGACTTGCTTGCCGAGGCCCGAAAAGCCCTGCTGGACCACGACTACGCCAGGGCGCAGAGCGTAAGCGGACTGGCATCTCTACAGTACGCCGGCCTGCATATGGACGATAGAGGCCGCCGGGCCGGCGATGCAGCGCAGCTTGCCGGGCAAGGGCTGGAGGCCGTCGCCCTCCTCGACAGGGCGCAGAAGCATGTGCAAAGCTGGGACTTTATGGCTGCCGAAACAGAGGCGGCGCATGCGGGCAAGGTCTTTTCCAGGCTGGGAGATGAGGCCCGTGTAGCAGAAGTAAACAGCCTACTCGCCGGCATCTGGAGCTGGCGGCAAGCCGGAGGGCTTGGGGCGCTGGGCGCAGGCGGAGTAGCTGTGCTGCTCGGCGGCCTAGCCCTCGTGCGCTCAAGGCGCAGGAGCTACGCGGTGCAACGCTCTGTAGTTGCGGAGGAGGCCACATCTTGGTTGTAACCCGAAAAGCACGGCGGCAAGACCGCCTGACCGAAAGCAGTGCGCTGCTGAGTTCGACGCTGCACCTTTACAGGCGGCGCATAGTTCGCAACAGGCGTAGAGGCTTCTTAGGGACGGCTTTTCTGATGGTAGGCACAGTTTGGATTGTGGCCGCGCTTCTCTTCTACCTTGACCTTGCACAGCCCTATCTACTCCCCGTCGGCCTGGAGCTGAGCGTGGCGTTGCCCCTCGCCGCCCTCATGCTGGCGCAAGCCACCCGGCCGTCGCCGGCGCAGGTGGCACGCACCCTTGATGCCCGCACCGATAATCAGCAGCGCATCGTCACAGCGGTTGAATTGGCCGGTCAGGGCGGGGCAGAGCCGATGGCCGGCACACAAGTAGAGACGACGGCCGGCTATCTGGCGCGCTTCAACCCAAAGCTGCTTGTGCCGGTGCGCCCGGTGTGGCCCCAACTGTCGTTGAGTGTGGGGCTGCTCTGCGTTGCCCTGGCCCTCTTTGTACTCAAAGGGGCTTTCGGCTTCACGCCCTATGCTGCCGGCGCTCTGCCCGGCACGCCCGATGAGGCATCGGCTATCGTCTCGCCAACCGCGCAATCCGGTTTGCCCGGCTCGGACCTCACCCCGACGCCCAACGCTATGGCCGACAAGCCTTCGTCCCTGGACACCCCGCCGGGACAACAAGGCGAGACGGGAGACGGCAAGCAAGTGGGCACTGCCGGCGACGCCGGCGATTCGCAAAGCGCACAGTCCAGCCTGCAAAAACTGGGCGACTCGCTGAACGGTCTGAGCGCGGCGCAAAGCGCGGTTGACAACCTGCGTAAAGGGAACTACGACCAAGCCGCCAAAGACCTGGCCGACCTGGGCACGCAGAGCGACCAGCTTTCGGACGCCGCCAAGAAAGACCTGGCCGACGCGCTACAGAAAGCCGCCGCCCAGACCGGCGCCAACGACCAACTGCGGAATAAGGAGCAGGCCGCAGCCAACGCCCTCCGCAAAGGGGAGTACAAAGATGTCGCTGAGAAGCTGGGCGACCTCGGCGATGCCGTAAAGGATACAGCCGGCAATGTGATGTCGCAGCAGGAGCTTGCCCGGACGTTCCCCTCGCCCACCGCACAGCCTGCCCCCTCAAGCCCACAGCAGAACGGCGACCAGGCCCAAAACGAGCAGAACGGGCAGAACGGGGGAAAGGATAGTGCTGCTAAGGATGGCGAGCAGGGCAAGCAAGGAGACCAAAGCAAACAGGGTGATCAAGGCAAGCAGGCCGGTAAGCAAGGCCAGTCGGGACAAGAGGGGCAAAGCGGCAAACAGGGAGAGCAGGGCGACCAAAGCGGTCAGCCGGGGCAAGGCGAGCAAGGCGGGCAAGACCAGGGCGGCCAAAACAGCGACGGCCAGAGCGTCAACCCGGCCACCGGAGGCGGGCTGGACCAGGGCGGCGAGGGGCAGAGCGGCATGCCTGGGGAAGGCCACCGCGAGAGCGGTCCCACCGGCCCGGCCAACGTGAGCGGCGGGGCGCAAAACCCGTTTGAGCTAGAGGGGCAGACCCCCCAGCAGCCTACCCGCCCAAGCGAAGGCGGGCAACCTGCGGTCTCCTTTGAGGGAAGCGGAACCTCCAGCGGCCCTGCGCCCGTAGCCCCCGGCAGTGCCGGCACCCTCCCCGGCGAAAACAGCCGGCTGCCCGTCGAGCGTTGGGGCATAGTGCAGAGGTACTTCAATGGGCAGAACGGTAAGTAAATCAGTAGGAAGGCAACGCCAGTGTACAAGATATCGGACCAAAGTTATCTCCTGAATAGCCAATACAAGGACGCATCCAATCTGAACGCTCGTATACAGCTTCATGAGCGGTTCAGTACCAATCCCTACGGTTGGCTGTGTTGGCTCTTTGATCAGTTGGAGGTGTCGCCGCAGTGCCGTATCTTGGAGTTGGGTTGTGGGCCGGGTAGTTTGTGGTCGGCAAATATCGAGCGTATCCCAGCCGGCTGGGAGATAAACCTATCGGACCTCTCACAGGGAATGCTGGAGGAGGCGCGGCGTAACCTGACAGGCGGCTCCCACTCATTTCGCTTCCTGTCGGCAGATGCTCAACAGATACCGTTCGAGGACGCCAGCTTCGACGCTGTGCTCGCCAACCACATGCTCTACCATATACAAGATAGAGAGAGCGCGCTCTTAGAAATCCGCCGCGTATTGGCGCCGCGTGGACGCTTCTATGCCTCCACAGTCGGCACTCAACACATGCACGAACTGCACAGTTTGATCGAGCGTACCTATTCGGACAACACCTTTGGCGAAGGCTATTTCCTCTGGCATAACGACGGTACCGACTCTTTCGTTCTTGAGAACGGTCAGGCTCAGATAGAGCCGTACTTCGAGGACGTTCGTTTGAGTAGGTACAACGATGCCCTGGAAATAACCGAGGCAGACCCATTGATTGCCTATATCATGTCCGGTAGGGCAGCCTCCCTTTTCAGCGAGAGAGAGAAGGCACAGTTCGCCCGCTCCGTTGAGGAGGAATTGGCTCAATTGGGAGTTGTGCATATCACAAAGGACTCAGGCGTATTTACCGCCCGGCGCGGTGAGAGCTAGCGGAGTCGCTAGAGATAGCCCTATCGAACTAGTAGAAAGCAGGAGCAACTTTGAACGAAACTAAACAAGCATGGACGCCGGAGGGCGCAACGGCGGTAGCAGAGCGGGTGCAAGGGTTGGTAGGCACGCTGGAAAACGAGCTTGCCGGGGTGATAGTGGGCCAGCGTGCGGTGGTGCGCGGGGTGCTTACCGCGCTGTTGGCGGGGGGCCACGTGCTTCTTGAGGGCGTGCCCGGCCTGGGCAAGACCCTCCTTGTGCGTACTCTGGCCGAGTGCCTGGACCTGAGCTATAGCCGCATCCAGTTCACCCCCGACCTGATGCCCGCCGATATTGTGGGCACAGACATCATCAACGAAGGCGACGGCGCTCGCAGCTTTGCCTTCCAGACAGGGCCTATATTCGCCCACCTTGTGCTGGCCGACGAAGTGAACCGCGCCACCCCACGCACCCAGTCGGCCATGCTGGAGGCGATGCAGGAGCGGGCCGTCACGGTGGGCCGCACCACCCATCCCCTACCCGAACCGTTCTTCGTAATGGCTACCCAAAACCCGATAGACCTGCAAGGAACCTATCCCTTGCCCGAAGCCCAGCTTGACCGCTTCTTTTTCAAGCTGCTGGTCGAGTACCCAGGGAGCGAGGAGCTAAAAGAGATCGCCCGCCGCACCACCAGCAACCGTAGCGCTAACGCCCGCAAGGTGATGGACGGGCATACCCTGGCCCGCCTGCAAGCTACTGTGCGCGACGTACCGGTGGCAGAGCCGGTGCTCGATTACGCGGCCAAGCTGGTGATGGCAACCCACCCTGAAGGGCCGGCGGCAGGCCCCTCGGCTCGCCAATTCGTTCGCTACGGGGCCAGCCCCCGCGCTATCCAGACGCTTATCCTGGCCGGCAAGGTAAACGCTATACTGTCCGGTCGCTATAACGTGTCGTATGACGACCTAAAGCGGGTCGCCCTTCCCGCCCTGCGGCACAGGCTGGTGCTCAACGTGGAGGCGCAGCTGCAAAACGTTAGCGCAGACAGTATCATTATCGGCATCCTGGAAGAGGTCCGCCCGTGAGACGAGCCTCCGGCCTGCGCGCTACGGTCGGCAACCTGCGCCGCCGCCTCGCTCCTAGTACTCAAGGGCCCATAGCCACCGTTGATGCGGTGGTGGACGGCGAGTACCTGCACAAGCTGGATCGCCTTTCGCTGGCGCTGGGGCACGCGCTGGTACATGGCTTGATGGGCGAGCACCTTTCGACGCGCCGCACCTCCGGCATCGAGTTCGCCGACTACCGCCAGTACAGCGCGGGCGACGACCTGCGCCGGGTGGATTGGAACGCCTACGCGCGCCTGGGCAGTCTCCACGTCCGCCAGTCGCAAGCCGAGCACGACACGGTGCTCTACCTAATGCTGGATGCCAGCCCTTCGATGGGGTTCGGACGGCCCACCAAGTTCCTGGCTGCCCGCCGCCTGGCCGCCGGTCTGGGTTACATCGCCCTGGCCCACCTCGACAGCGTAGCGCTCGCCGCCCCAGGCGCGGGCGGGCAAAGCGCCGGCCAACTCACTACCTTCAGGGGCCGCGCACAGTCGGCGGGGCTGTTCCGCGAGTTGCAGGCAATGGTGGAAGGCGCGCCTGCCGAGTTCGATGGGGCGCTCAAGGGGTGGAGCGTGCAGCAGGCGGGCGGCACAGGCCGGCTGGCGGTGCTGATTTCGGACCTGCTGCTGGACGGCTGGCGCGACGGCCTGCGGGGGCTGGTGTCGGCGGGCTTTGGGGTGACGGTGCTGCACGTACTAAGCCCCGATGACTTGGAACCACCCGAAGAAGGCGACTTCCAGATGGTAGACAGCGAGACAGGCGAGCAGTTGGACGTGCATCTTGGTCCGGCCGGCCTGCTGGAATACAGCCACCGCCTGCACACCTGGTTGGGCGAAACGGAAGCCTGGTGCCTTGCCAACGGCGCGAACTACATCCGCGTGGGCAGCAATTGGGAGATCGAGCGCACCCTGCTCGACCTGCTCCGGCGGCGCGGGGTGACGGCTTGAACCCGCTCGACCTGCTGAACCCTGGGGCATGGTGGGGCTTGCTATCTGTGCCCGCATTGGTACTACTCTATATGCTGAGGCCGCGCTCGCGGCGTAAGGCGGTGCCCAGCCTGCGCCTCTGGCGAGAGTTGCCGCAAGTAGAACGACCCACGCCTCGCCTGCGCCGCCCACCGCTCTCTTGGCTGCTGCTTTTGCAGGCATTATTACTGGGGGCCGGGGCGTTCGCGCTTATGAGACCCGCCGTGCCCGCGCCCGCCGCCCGACACGTGATTGTTTTGCTCGATACATCGGGGAGTATGCAGGCGAGGGAGGGTTCTACCAGCCGCTTCGAGGTGGGCCGGGCGGAGGCCGCTAAACTGCCGGACAACTTGAGAGTCAACGACCGTGCTACCCTGCTGGGCGTAGGCCCCGGCATAACCACCGCCTGCTCTGCTTGCACCGCCGGCGACTTCCAGCTGGCCCTGCGAGAGATGCAACCGGGAGCGGGGCGCGCCGATTGGCCGGCAGCCCTTGCGTTGGCGACGGGCCTGGCCGCAGACCAAGATGTTTCTACCTATATCATCTCGGACGGGGCGTTCGACCCTTTGTCCGCCGACAATCTGCCTCCCGATACTCACTTCATCAGTGTGGGCAGCCCAGCCGCCAACCGCGCCATCACCGCGTTGAGCGCTCGGCGGCCCCCCAACGGCACGGCAGGCTACTCGGCTTATGCTCGCGTGGAGAATACCTCGCCCAACCCGGCATCTCTGCTGGTGCAAGCGCTGGCCGACACCGTGCCTTTGCCTTCCAGGAACCTCAACATACCCGCCGGTGGGCACGCCGACGTCACCTGGCAAGTGCCCGACGGCACGCTCAAGCTGACTGTGAGCCTGGGCGAGGGAGATGCGTTGGCAGCCGACAACAGTGCGGTGCTTTTCCTGCCCGGGGAAGGTCAGGACCGGGTGCTTGTCCACTCCGACCACCCCGATCTGTATATGCGCGCGCTGCTGGGCTATCACGGCCTCCAGCCCGTTACCGACACCCTGAAAAGCGAGGCGGCGACGGCTTTCACCATTTGGGAGGGTGCGCTGCCTGCTACCCTGCCCCCCGGAGGCTTGCTGCTCGTAAACCCCAGCGGCGGTCCCTTCGCCGTACAGGGCGACCTCGCCGGCGTGGGCGGACCTGAGATTGTAGGCCGCCACCCTCTCCTGGCCGATCTGGACCTGCGCGCCCTGTATGTAGACAAGGCAAGCAAATTGGGCGTACCCTCCTGGCTCGATTCTCTTGTACAGGCTCCCAACGGGCCGCTCTTGCTGGCCGGGGAGCGCGACGGGCGGCGTATCGCCGTGCTCACTTTCGACCCAAGAGACTCCAACCTGCCCAAGCTGGCGGCTTTCCCTCTACTTATGGCGAACATGGCCGACTGGCTCTACCCGCAGGCAGGCGTGGGCGCGCTCCACCCCGGTGATGCGGCCCCTGTGCCCCCAGGCTCCATCGTCACCACCCCCACAGGCCGTAAGATAGCCGCAGGCGAGGAGGGTGTGTTCGGCGACACCGGCGAAGTGGGCATCTACTCGGTAGAGGCAGGCAACGGCAAACCCGGCCTGTTCGCCGTGAACATGGCCGACGGGCGGGAGTCGGACCTCACGCCCATCGGCCACCCTGAACTGGAACGTGCCGCCGTTGCCGGTTCCATGCAGGTGGTTACACAAGATTTCTGGTTGCCGTTTGCCGCCGCTGCCCTGCTGCTTGCGGGGGGCGAGTGGCTGTTGTACTGCCTGAAAAGAGGCCGCATTTGAGCGATTTCGTTTTTCTCCACCCCGAACTGCTGTGGGTTGCCCCTGCCCTGATCGTCCTTATAGTGGTATCGATGCGCCTGGTGCGGGGCCTTTCGCCCTGGCGTAGGCGCACAGCCTCCCTGCTACAGAGCCTTACCGTACTCCTGCTGGTGGGGGTGCTGGCCCAACCCGCCTTCTCCATGCAGCGCGACGACTTCAGCATGGTCGTGCTGCTCGACGGCTCGGCCAGTGTGAGCGTGAAGAGTTTGCAGATGGAAGTAGCCTTCGCTCAGGGGGTGCTCAAAGATGCGGGGCCGAACGACCGGGTGCAGTTCGTCGTCGCCGGGCAGAGCGCCAAACAACTCACGCCGGAGGAGGTCGCAAGCGGCGCGTGGGCCGCCGGCACAGAGGAGAATCGCGCTACCGATCTCGCCTCCGGGCTGCGCCTGGCGGGGAGCCTGCTGCAAAACGAGGGCCGCCGCCGAGTTGTAGTGGTGAGCGACGGTTGGGAGACGCAGGGACGTGCCCAGGACGAGGCTGCCGGCATACAGGCGCGGGGGATAGACGTGCAGGTGGTGGCGCTCGAGGCACTTGGCAAGCCGGAGATAGTCGTGCGCTCGCTGGATGCGAATGCTTATGCACGGGTGGGCGACCTGATACAGACCGAGTTGAGCGTGTACAGCACCGGCGACACTACCGCCACCCTCAAGGTCAGCGTGGACGGCGCGGAGCTTGTCACGCAGCCGGTCAACCTCAAGGCTGGGGAGAACCGCATCCCGCTCGACCAGAAGGCCCAGGCTCCCGGCTTCCACCGGATTGAGGCGAGTGTGACGGGCGGCGCGGACACTTCTAGTGAGAACAACAGCGCCTCCGCCACCCTGGTAGTCAAAGAGCAGCCTCGCGTGCTGGTGCTTGAAGATCGCACCGGCGAGGCAGACACCCTGGTCGCGGCTCTCCAGAGCAGCCGCATGACGGTGGACCGCCGTGCGCCTTTCGCTATCCCTGCTCGCCTTGCGGAGATGGACCCCTACGACAGCGTGGTGCTCTACAACGTAGCCGCCACCAGCATGACGCTCGACCAGCAGCGAACGTTGCAGGAGTATGTACGGCGCAACGGCAAGGGACTGGTGGTGGTGGGCGGGCAGACCAGCTTCGCCAAAGGGGGGTATGCCGACTCGACGCTTGAGGAAGTGCTGCCGGTGTCGTCGCGCCCCGGCCCGAGGCCCGAAAAAGGCGAAACTGCCCTCATACTGGTGTTCGACCGCTCCTCCAGCATGGACGAGTGGATGGGCTTAAGCAGCCAGGACACCAAGTTCAGCATGGCAAAGGAAGCGGCACGTCTGGCGGTGGACGCCTTGCGCGACGGCGACATCTTCGGCGTGGTCAGCTTCGATACCGAGTTCATGTGGTCCATTGATCCGATCACCATCCACCCCGACACGGACAAGGAAGCGCTCAAGAACCAGATCAGCAATATCGTGCTGGGAGGGGGCACGAGTATTTTCCCCGCGCTCAACGAGGCCACCGAGTCGATCCTCAAGATAAAGGCGCAGTCCAAGCACCTTGTGCTGCTCACCGACGGGCGCGACTTCCACGAGGGCGACTATCCAAGCCTGCTCGCCAAGATGCGGGCGGGCAACGTCACGCTGTCCACCATAGGGGTCGGCTCGGACGCGGATAGAGACCTGCTGATAGACCTCGCCAAGAAGGGGCAGGGCCGATACTACTTTACCGAGCGCATCCAGAACATCCCCAAGATCGTTTTCAAAGAGCTGGACTTGACCCTGAAAGAAGCCTCTATCGTGGGCAAAGTGCAGCCCCACGTGCAGGACGCCAGCCCGGTGCTGCGCGGCATCGCCCCTCAGGCTATCCCGCAGCTTGGCGGCTACGACATCACCACCGCCAAGCCTGAGAGCGTTACCGCCCTCACCGCCGACCTGGGCCAGCCCTTGTTGTCGCACTGGAACTATGGGTTGGGCAGAGTGCTGGCCTTTACCTCCGATGCCGGCAAAGAGTGGGGAGGCGACTGGCTGGCCTGGGGCGACTACGAGCGGTTCTGGAGCGAGGCGGTGCGCTGGACGATGCAGACACCCCTCAACCGCCAACTGCAACCCTCCATCACGGTCAAGAGCGACCCGGCGACCGGCGGCACGGTAGCCCACATCTCGATAGAGAGCCTCAACTCCGACCTGGGCTTCGCCGACCTGGCGACTATCTCGGTAGGGGTGCGCTCGCCCTCCGGCGTGATAACCACCACCCTGCCGGCGCAGACCGCCCCCGGACGCTACGAGGCCGACGTGCCTGTGGGCGAGCAGGGCGCTTACGAAGTGCGCCTCTCCCGCGAGGGCGAGGGGCTTGAGCAAAGCGCTGAGATAGCGGGCTTCAGCGTGCCGGTGGGCGCGGAGTGGGCCAATGCGGGCGCCAACGACCGCTTGCTCCGGCGGCTCAACAACGGCAAAAGCTATCTAATCCAACCGGCTCAGGCGCTGGATGCCGCCAACCTCTCCGGTGCGATAGTGGAGTACGAGCCGCTATGGTTCTACCTTGTGCCCCCGGCGTTGGCGCTGCTCATCCTCAGCGTGGCGGTGCGGCGGGTGGAGTTCCGCAGGCGAAGGAAGCGGCAGGCGTAAGCATGGTGTCGTCATGCAGGCATGAGCCTACCCTATAGTGCATTACCCCCCCGCTCTGCTCATGCCCCAAGTCTGAACATCCTCCGCACAGACCGACTATAGCAAACCCACCAATTGTGTGCTACAATAACCTTACTACAGGATGGCGTGTGTGCTGCTGTAGCGTATAGCCGCCGGTTTGACCTTGATCTCGATTAGTGTGTCCCTCTCTGTTATAGAAGGAGGTGGCTCCTTTGTTCATCACCCGTATCCTCTTTCGCCCCGTTGTTTGGCTGTCGGTCCTGTTTGCGCTGTTTGTGCTAGCCCTCTCCGCAGGCACAGGCGCTCTCGCCTCCCCCACCGCTCAGTCGTCCACCCCTCAGCCCATCCCTACCTCCACCACACGCCCCATCCTGCTCACTGACCCCGTGCCGGACCCACAGCAGGAGGGCGTGCTCTACTTCACCCCCACAGGCCACACCTTACGCGGCCCCTTCCTGCTGTATTGGCAGCAGCATGGCGGCCTGGCACAGTTCGGCTACCCCCTGACGGAGGAGTTCACCGAGCCGCTCGGCCCAATAGTTGGCGGTTACAACTCGCCCATCATGGTGCA
>JBBSIX010000084.1:0-11298 GCA_038231875.1 Chloroflexia bacterium
GGCGGGCAAGCTGGTGGCGCAGAACGGGGGGATGTTGGAAGCGCTTAAGAATCGCACGCAGCCGCCGCGACAAGCGATGTGGGCGCCGGCTCTTAGCGAGGAGTCTTTCCGCATACCCGCATCGGGCCGAACGGCCCGTGTAATAGAAGTGCTGCCCGACCAAATAGTGACCGGCTCGGCGAGCGCCGCCGTTGAGCACAAAGATGGTTGGATAGAGTCTGACACACAGCGCGATATACTCAAGCTGGCGGTGGTAGAGCGGCACACCGGCACCGGCAACCTGGGTCTAGGGCTGGTAAGTGGCTTCCACCTGCGCGAAGGCGCACTGGCCTCGAGTGTGGCCCACGACTCGCATAACATTGTGATCGTCGGCACGAGCGGTGCAGAGATGCTGCTGGCCGCCAACAGCGTGCTTGAGATGGGCGGCGGGCTGTGCGCCGTGCAGGGCAGCAGGGTGCTTGCCCGACTGCCCTTGCCTGTAGCGGGGCTGATGTCCGACCAGCCGCTGGAAACGGTGCGCGCCGACATGCAGCGCCTGCTGGACGCGGCAAGGCTCCTGGGTTGCCCGCTCGACAACCCTTACATGCAGATGGCGTTCTTGGCCTTGCCGGTGATTCCCTCTCTCAAGCTCACTGACAAGGGATTGGTGGACGTGGAGAGCTTTTCGATAGTGCCCCTATTTATCTCTTAAGTTTACGCAGCAGACCGCTGTGAACCTGGAAAGAAAGCTGTGCCCGCAGACTTGCACAATTCAGCCGGCATAAACATTTTGCCCGAGGAGGTAGCCTCCAAGATCGCGGCGGGCGAAGTAGTGGAGCGGCCCGCCTCGGTAGTGCGCGAACTGGTGGACAACGCCGTTGACGCGGGGGCCACTTACGTGCGGGTGGAGATACGCGGCGGCGGGCGAGATTTCATCAGGGTGAGCGACGACGGCTGCGGCGTGCAAAGAGAAGATATGCCCCGGGCTTTTCTGCGCCACGCCACCAGCAAGATCAGGACGGCGGACGACCTATGGTCGGTCAAGACGTTGGGCTTCAGAGGTGAAGCGCTATTTTCGATAGCCGCCGTGAGCCGCACCGATCTGCTCAGTCGCCCTCAAGATATGACTGTCGGCTACGAGCTTGTAGTGGAGGGCGGCAGGCTCGTGTCGCAGGGGCCGAAGGGCGCGCCGCTCGGCACAGTGGTCACGGTACGCGACCTTTTCTACAATTTGCCCGCTCGCCTGAAGTTCCTCAAGAGTCCGCAGGCGGAGGCCGCGCATATCACGGCGCTGGTGCAGCAGTATGCCCTGTCGCACCCCGGAGTGCGCTTCTCCCTCACCAACGAGGGCCGCCTGACCTTCCAGTCGCCGGGCGATGGCGACCTGCGGAGCGCGGCGAGCGCCGTATATGGGCCGGAACTGGCGCGTGTACTGCTGCCCGTCGGCCTTGAGCCGGAAGATGACCGCGAGTGGGAGGGCCTTGTCCCTGGTGGCGGCGGCCTGCTCGACCTTGCGGTGTACGGCTACGTGTCCCCGCCGGCTCATTCGCGGTCCAACCGCCAGGCGATGCTGTTTTTCATCAATAGGCGGGCGGTGCAGAGCCGGATGCTGCTGTTCGCTGTGTCGGAGGCTTACCATTCGCTGCTGATGGTCGGGCGCCACCCTATCTCGATGGTGCATGTGGAGATAGATCCCGGTCTGCTCGACGTGAACGTACACCCCGCCAAGTCGGAGGTGAAGTTCCGCGATGAGCGGGCAGTGTTCAGCGCGGTACAACGTGCGGTACGCTCGGCGTTGCAGGCCCACGTGTCCACTCCAATGTACGGGTCAAGGGGCGGCGAAGGCTGGGCGTTGAGCGGGGGCGAACCTGCTGTTGAGGGCGCCCCGGCGGCGCTCACGTCGCGCGAGGCCGGGGCCGTGCAGAGCGACTTGTGGACGTCGCCCCGCGCGTCGGGCGCGCCGGAGGGGGTTGAGCCTCTGCCGCCGGCGCCGGCGCGCAATCTCCCTCCTCTCAGGGTAGTGGGGCAGGTAAGCGCCACCTACATCATCGCCGAAGGGCCGGAGGGCCTGTTCCTGGTGGACCAGCACGCCGCCCACGAACGGATACTGTATGAGAGGCTTGGAGCGGCGCTGGAGGCCGGGTCGTTGGCGGTGCAGCCGCTATTGCAGCCGGTGCCTTTGGAGCTTTCGGCGGCGCAGCGCGCTCTGGTCGAGCCGGTGCTGCCTTTGCTTGCGGAGCTTGGGTTCGAGATCGAGCCGTTCGGGGACCACGCACTCCTTGTGCGGGCCGTGCCTGCCGTGTACGCCGCCTCGCGCAGAGATACCGGGCGCGACCTGCTGGAGATACTCGATACAGTCATCTCCGGCAGCGGCGCGGACCGCTGGCGCGAGGAGATGGCGATAACGCTGGCCTGCCACAGCGCGATACGTGCCGGGCAAGCCCTCAACCTCGACGAGATGCGGGCCATGATTGACCAGCTTGAACGATGCCGCTACCCACGCTCCTGCGCGCACGGCAGGCCCACGATGTTGCACCTATCGCAGATGCAACTTGAAAGGGAGTTCGGGCGCAGAGGATAAAGCAGGCGTTCACCCTGTGGTGTATATCCCACACCTACCTGCCGGTGCTCCACTCCCGGTTTGAGCACTAACCAGGCTAAGGTCGCTTGCGGGCAGGTGCGATATAGGGTAGAATAAAGGCAGACACACAAACAACCGAACATGGTGCGCGGGGGCCTGTGGATGCAGGCTGAGAGGATAGCCAGGATGCCGCTATCAACCGCTTGAACCTGATCTGGGTAATGCCGGCGCAGGAAGCATAAAGAACAGAGCTTGCTTCAGAGCGTTGGGACTACCCCCAACGCTCTTTTTGTTTTTAGTCAAAGTTAGGTCGCTTAACGCTTTTGCAGGACACACGAACAACGCCGATACGGGTAGAGGTCAGCCGCCTCAGCAAGCTGTTCCCGCGCGAGGGGGGACGGTTGGAGGCGCTGCGCGACCTTGAGCTTGTTGTGCCCGCCGGCTCTTTTGCGGCCATCCTGGGGCCATCAGGGTCGGGCAAGAGCACTCTGCTCAACATCCTGGCGGGCTTGGAGGAGCCGAGCATGGGCAGCGTGGCCCTCTTTCCGAGGGGCGCGGGCGCGCCTCTCCAAAGACGGCTCGGCAACGTGGGCTATATGCCGCAGCGCGACCTGCTGTTGCCCTGGCGCACGGCTTTGGACAACGCCACCGTCGGGCTGGAAGTGCAGGGGGTGTCGCGGCGGGAAGCAAGAGAGCGCGCTCTGCCGTTGTTCCGAGAGTTCGGCTTGGAGGGGTTCGCCGGCAGTTATCCAGGGGCGCTTTCGGGCGGGATGCGGCAGAGGGTGTCGTTCTTGCGCTCGGCAGTCACCGCTCGCGGTCTAATGCTGCTCGACGAGCCGTTCGGGGCGTTGGACGCCATCACCAGGGCCGCCATGCAAGAGTGGCTGCTTGCCGCCATCCCTCGGCTCCAATCTACCTTTATCCTCGTCACGCACGATGTAGACGAGGCGGTGCTTCTTTCGGACCGCGTGTCGGTGCTTTCGCCGAGGCCGGGGCATATAGTCGGTACGCTGGATATAGATTTGCCCCGTCCGCGCTCGCTCGACAGCGCAAGCACGGGGCAGTTCGCCGCCTATCGCGGACGCTTGCTGGCGATGCTGCGCGCTTCGGGAAGCCTGGGCCGGCCAGCTCCTGATGAGGCGCTGCGGTGAATCTTATGCGACCGTTGCGGAGCCTGCTGCGAACCCTCTTGCCGCCTGCGCTGGCGTTGGGGTTGATACTGGCAGCCTGGGAGGGTTACTCGCGCTTTGTCTTGTCCGCGCTGCCGGGAGGCAGCCGCCTGCTGCCCGCGCCTTCGGCTGTAGTGGCTGCGCTGTTCGACAACGCGGCGCTGCTTGCGCCCCACACCCGGCAGACCATCCTGGAAACAGTGGTGGGTTTCGGCCTGGCGCTCCTGGTGGGCCTGGGCTTTGCCGTGTTGATAGACCTCAGCCCACTCTTGCGCCAGGCTCTTTACCCTCTGCTGGTGGTATCGCAGACAGTGCCGATACTGGCGGTCGCGCCGTTGCTGGTGCTGTGGTTCGGCTTCGGGCTGCTGCCGAAGGTGCTGGTGGTAGGGCTGGTGTGCTTCTTCCCGATCGTGGTTGCCGGGGCCGACGGCTTTCGCTCCACCGACCCTGACCTGATCAAGTTGTTTCGCACCTTCGGCGCGGGCCGGTGGGTGATCTTCCGGCAGGTGAGGTTTCCCGGCGCGCTGCCTTCTCTATTTTCGGGCATACGCATCGCCATCACCTACAGCGTGATTGGGGCGGTGTGGGGCGAGTACGTAGGCGCGCAGTGGGGCCTGGGTATCTTGATGCAAAGGGCGCAGCACTCGTATCAGGTGGCGCTGGTCTTTGCGGCTATCGTGGTGATAGCCGCCCTGAGCATCGGGTTGTTCTTGCTCACCGCGCTGGTCGAGCGCCTGGTGATCCCCTGGCGCTTCCGGTATGAGGCAGAGGAGACGGTCCAGATGCCTGGGGTGCAACCTGTGGTCGCAACGGGGCCTCTGGACAATGTGTCGGCGCAGTGAGCAAGAACAGCCCCATTGCTCAAGCGGTTGCAGGAGAGTTCCTACGCCGGCATATAGGGCATCAACTGAACCTGCATGAATATTGATAAGAACGCTAAGAACGACAAGGAGGAAAATTAGATGAAAAGATTCCATTTACTACTACTCTGCCTGTTGGCGCTTCCCACCCTGGCGGGGTGCGGGCAGAATGGGGACGGCGCGCAGCCCTCGGCTACTGTTCAGGGCGGGGGCCGGCCGGACAAGGTGCGCTTTGCCCTCGACTGGACGCCGAACACAAATCACACCGGCGTGTACGTCGCCATGCAGAAGGGCTGGTACCGGGAGCAGAATCTCGACGTGGAGATCCTGCCGTACTCCGATGCCAACACGCCCGACACGCTGGTGGCGACCGGCAAGGCGGATTTCGGGGTGAGCTTTGAGGAGGGCGTGGTGACGGACCGGGTGAACGGTCTGCCGATAAAGTCGGTGGCGGCGATCCTACAGACGAACACC
This sequence comes from Chloroflexia bacterium, assembly GCA_038231875.1. Lineage (GTDB taxonomy): Bacteria > Chloroflexota > Chloroflexia > QHBQ01 > JADMIH01 > JADMIH01. The sequence goes on from JBBSIX010000084.1 coordinate 5,064, forward strand.
TCAGCGCTCGCCACCTTGAAGGGGTCGGGGCCGGCACGCCCGGCCAAGCTGGAGGGTAAGCGCTACGCCGGCTTCGGCTCGACCTATGAGGAGCCTGTGATTCGCACAGTGCTCAAAGCCGACGGCGCGCAAACAGGCAAGTTCCAAAACATCACCACCAACCTCTCAGGCTACCAGGCTCTTACGGCGGGGCAGGCCGACTTCCTATGGATTTACCTGGGTTGGGAAGGTGTGCAGGCCAAGCTGGACGGCGTAGACCTCAACACTTTCTTAATAAAAGACTACGGCGTGCCGGACTATTATACGCCGGTGATGATCGCAAATGAGACGTTTCTCAAGGAGCACGGCGATGTGGCCCGACGATTTCTGGACGCCACTGCTCGCGGCTACGAGTATGGAGTGACCAACCCGGTGGAAGCCGCAGATCTGCTGGTGCAGGGCGCGCCCGCAGGCACCTTTGCCGACCCTGCCTTGCCTCGCGAAAGCCAGAAGTACCTTGCGCCTTACTACAAGGGCGACCAGGCGCACTGGGGCACGCAAACCCTGGAATACTGGACCAACTTCCCCCGGTTCATCGCCGCAACGGGCCTGCTGACAACCGAAAGCGGCAAGGTGATCAAGCCGGAGGATATAGACTACTCCGCGCTCTTTACGAACGACTACTTGCCTCAGAAGTAGCCGAGATACAGACGGCAGCCGGGGCGCTCAGCTTGCGACTGCCGTCTGTACACGAACTTCATCTTTGCCGGTGAATGGCCACCACCAGCAGTTGGCCGCGTTCGTAGCGCACGCCGGCAGGCGGCTCCTCGATAAGATTGCTGACGCCGCGCCCGCGCCCTACGGGCAAGGTGTCCTCGGCCAGCGGCCAGTGCAGCCCTCTGGCGCTTACCCCCTCCACATCGGCGCCGATGGGCAGCAGCGTGACCGTATCCCCCGCTTCGCCCCTGACGGGGTTCCAGCGCCCCGGCTTGGCGAGGTAAATCTCTTCCGGGCCGTCTACGAGCCTCACGTCCACCGGCGCAAGCAAGGGGTGAGTCAACATGAGCACGTTGGCGAGGAAGTGATCGAGGCGGCCCCCGACGGCTCCCAGTAGGACTATGACGGCAGGCTGCCAACGCAAAGCAGCCAAGGCCGCAAGCTCCGTATCGGTCTCCAGCTTGACGCTGTGTTCGTAGCGGCTGAACTCCGTGCCCTGCGCCTGGAGCGACTGAAGAAGTGTGGGGTCGGCGCTATCAAGGTCGCCAATCACCAGGCTGGGGATCAGCCCCAGACGCGCAGCCAGGGCGCTGCCGCCGTCCGCCGCTATTACTGCGTCGGGCTGAGGCAAGCGGTCGAGTTGGGTGCCTGCCCTCCACACCGGGCTTGCCGCCAGCACCCAGACGCAGCTTCCATTTAGCTCTTCCGATTTCGTTTGCTCTCCCATGGAAGCCCCCCTCTTTCGGCTACGCGACCTCAGAGGCGCGCCGCTGCCGTGCGGCCTCGAACAAGATGATGGACGCGGCCATCGCCGCATTGAGCGACTCCGTGCCGCCCTTCATCGGGATGCCGACCAGGCCGCCGCCCCCGGCGGCCAGTTCTGCGGCTTCGCGACCCAGGCCGTGCGCTTCGTTGGCAACGATGAGGGCGCACGGGGCGAACCAGTCGGCCTCGTCGTAGCTCTTTGCGGCACCGGCATCGGCGGCGTAGATATGCTTCTTATCTATGCCCAGCCGAGTCAGCCCCTCCTCTATCTGCTGCCACGACTGGTCGGGGAACGCCGGCAGGCGAAAGTGTGCGCCCATCGCGGCCCGCACGACTTTCGGGCTGAACAGGTCCACGCACCGCCTGGTCAGCCATACGGCTTCCACGCCCGCCCCCTCGGCGGAGCGCAGGATCGTGCCCAGATTGCCGGGATCCTGTATGTCGTCGCACACGAGGGCGAGCGCAGACAGATCACCGGAGCCGGGCGGGGGCCAGCTTGGGATGGGAAAGGCAGCCACTATTCCCTGCGGGTGGCGGGTGTCGCAGGCCGCTGCGACAGCCCTTTCGCCGGCCTGCACAAACACGAGGCCGGCGTCTCCGGCCGACTTATCCACATGGCCGAGCAGCGTGCGCCCACGCTCCGACCTTCCGAGCGCCTCCGGGTCATAGAGGCAGAGTGAAGGTACATATCCCGCACAGAGCGCATCAAGCACAACCCGCACTCCCTCTACGAGGAATTTGCCTTCCATCCTGCGCTGCTTTGCGTCGGACAGGGCGCGGAGCGATTTCACAAGAGGGTTGGAGGGGCTGGTGATCATCGGCATGCCTCGCAGTGTGCCGGTTGCGGCATAGAGACTGTTACTTGAACAGGTAAGCAAAAGGGCGACCGGATAAGAGGTCGCCCGACAGATCAGGTTCTTGCCCGGCAACGGGTCACGCGGTGGGCGTAACCACCGGTCTTTCAGCTTCTGCCTCAGCCTCAACAGCGTCATCTGCGATTCCGCCGTCAGTCTCGTCTGCGGGTGCGGGAGGCAAAGCAGGCACAAGCACCATCTCCTCTGCCGTTTCGATGGCCTCGGTTGCCACGCGCTGCACCAATTCAGGCGCCGGATTGCCGCCGGCGAGGGCCACCAGTTGGGCGAAGGCCGCGCTATCGCGCACGGCGAGGTCGGCCAGCATCTTGCGGTCGATGGTCACGCCTGCGGCGTTCAGCCCGAACATAAACTTGCTGTAAGATAGACCCCCTTGCCGGGCGGCGGCGTTGATGCGGGTGATCCACAGGCGGCGCATATCTCGTTTGCGGACGCGGCGGTCGCGGTACTGGTAGGCGCGCGCCTTCATTACTATCTGGTTGGCGAACCTGAACAGGCGGCTGCGCGTGCCCCTGTAGCCGGAGGCTGCCTTGAGTATCTTACCGTGCCTGCGCTGGCGCGTATACCCTCTTTTTACACGTGGCATTGTTCTATTCTTCTCCCTTTTGTTTCAGTTAGGAGCGTGCTAAAGCTGCTAAAGCGTACCGCTTACTTGACGCCGTAAGGTATCAGCCTCTCTACGTTGTTCCTCTGCGATGGATCGAGCGGCAGCATACGGTCGAGCATCCGCTTGACGCGAGGCGACTTGCGGCGCCTGAAGTGGCTCTTCATCTGCTTGGTACGCATGATCTTACCCGTGCCGGTCACTTTGAACCGCCGGGCCGCACCCTTGTGTGTTTTCATTTTCGGCATGAAACTGTTGCTCCCTCAGCAATAAAATACAACTTGGAATAGTGGGGCGCATCAATGCGGCCTCCTAAATGTTGTGTGCTTGGCACACAGTCAATAATTATAGCAGATGTGGTGCGGAGATGCAAACTTGATTTTGCCGGCGTTGCACACGTGGTTCTACCGGCAACCGCCGGCCGGTGTGCCCGTTACCACCGGCTGTGCCTGACCGCAGAGGCGACAAAAACAGCAGGCCCCAATGAAGGGGACCTGCTGCCATACGATACCGAAGTACTAAAGACCTTTAATTATGTCCAATTTACACTATCCGGATCGGGTGCGGTCCAGTTCACGCTGGCCGAGTCATTGCCTGTCCAGTTTACACTGTCAGGTGCGGTCCAGTTCACGCTGGCCGAGTCATTGCCTGTCCAGTTTACACTGTCAGGTGCGGTCCAGTTCACGCTGCAAATGCCCACAGCAGCCAGTGCTGCGCCGGCTACTACCAACCGTATCTTCTGCCAAGTTCCCACTTTCATAACTGAAACCCTCCTATTCAACTCCTGGTATTAGATTCCTCAGAAGCAAGCAGAATAGTATTGCGTTCCATAACTGTTAACGCAGTTCGAGTGCCGGAGATAGGTAGTACCTACGCAGGTCGACCCTAGGATGCTCATTAACCCGTTTGGATTAGCCCATTAGTACTATCCGGTGTGCCAAAATGAGTATACCACTAGGGGTAGGACCCGTCAATGGTTTATAGGCGAAAAGTACCGGTATATATAGGAGAAAAGTACTAGTTTGCATCTGTATGCGGTTGAGTTTGCGTGTGCTAGGCCCGGCCCGATCCTACACGGAGGCAGCAGGAGGGTATAGGGGTTATAATGTTGAGTATGCACATCGGCATCAATGCACACCTGCTGGCCTTCAGCGGCAACTATCGTCAGGCCGGACTCAGCAGGTACATAGACGAACTGCTGTTTAAGCTGCCGGAGGCGGCCCCGGACCTACGGTTCACAGGGTACGTGGGCGGTACGTACCCTATGGGTGGAATAAGTGCAGGGTTGCCCTCCAACCTGGCGCTGTCTCGCAGCCGGCTGCCGACCGACCGTGCTGTTGTGCGTATCGCCTGGGAGCAGACCGCGTTGCCGGTGGCCGCCATGCAAAGTCGCCTTGATCTACTGCACTGCCCGGTGAATGTACGGCCCGTACTCGCTCCGTGCCCTACAGTGATCACCGTACATGACCTGATCTTCTTACGCACCCCCGGCAGCCATCACCCTGCCAAGAAGTTCTATCTATCCGCGATGACCGGCTGGTCCGCCCGGCGCTCGGCGCACGTAGTGGCCGTGTCCGAAGCTACCCGCAAAGACGTTATCGAACTGCTGGCTGTGGACCCACGCCGCGTCACTACCGTACACAATGGAGTGGGGGAAGAGTTCAAGCCGGTAGCGGAGCAGCAGCGTCTGGAGTTCCGTCGCAAGAAGGGGATAGATGGGCGCGTGGTGCTCTACGTGGGCACGCTGGAGCCGCGCAAGAACCTGCCCACCCTGCTCAGGGCGTTCAAGCAAGTGGCCGGCGAACCGGATATGAGCGATGTATCGCTGCTTATAGGCGGCAGCAAAGGTTGGTATTACTCGGAGATATTCGCCACCGCCGAGCGGCTCGGCCTGGACCCAGGGCGCGTGCGGTTCCTGGGGCGCGTGCCTGATGAGGAACTGCCCTTGTGGTATAATATTGCCACTGTGTTTGCCTATCCTTCTCTGTACGAAGGCTTCGGCTTGCCCGCTCTGGAGGCGATGGCCTGCGGCACGCCTGTGCTGGCCTCAGACGCTTCGGCGCTGCCGGAGGTGATAGGCGACGCCGGGTTGCTGCTCGATCCGTCGGACGAGGGAGCCTGGGCAGAGGGCATGCGCCTGCTGCTGGCGGACGGCGGTCGTCGAGCCGCACTCAGTCGCCTGGGCATCGAACAGGCCAAGAGGTTCAGTTGGAGAAGTTCGGCGCAAGAGACGGCTGCCGTGTACCGAAAGCTGCAAGCTCCCGGAGCCGGGCGCAGGCGGGCGTAGAGAGGGGCAAAGTTGTTCAAGGGAGATGCCGCAGCAGGCCCGGACCTCGATGTCGTCAGTCACGGTGTGGAACAGACGCGACGCCTGGGGGCACACCTGGGACACAGGCTACAGGCAAGCGACCTGGTGTTGCTTGTGGGCGACTTCGGCTCAGGCAAGACCAGCTTTACACAGGGCATAGCGCAGGGGCTGGGTGTAGACAGCCGCTATGTGAACTCGCCCACCTTCACCCTTGTGAACGAGTACACCGGGGGCCGAGAGCGCCTCGCCCACATTGATCTCTATCGCCTGGAAGGAGAAGAGCAGGTTGCCACCCTGGGCCTGGAGGACTATCTGGGGGGGCCGGGCGTGACGGTTATCGAGTGGCCGGAAGCCGCCGTCCCCTGGCTGCCCCCCGACTATCTGCTGGTGCGCTTCGCATACTTGAACGAAACAAAACGTACCCTGCGCTTTTGGGCATATGGTAGCCGTTACAGCGACCTGCTACATAAGTTTACACAGGAGGCATACGGAGTTTGAGCGCTCCAATAGTTCGTGACATGCGATGATTTTAGCCCTCGACACATCTTCAAGCAGCACCGGAATCGCCCTTTACCGACCCCAGGAAGGGGTGCTTGCCGAACAGACCTGGCAGTCGGGTCGGGAGCAGACTACTCAGCTGCTGCCCAATGTGCAAAGGCTGATGGAGTTGGTGGGAGTGACGGTGCAGGAGCTAACGGGCGTGGCGGTGGCGACAGGCCCAGGCTCGTACAGCGGGGTGCGTGTGGGGTTGAGCACGGCAAAAATGCTTGCCTACAGCCTCGACCTGAAGCTGTGGGGCGTGCCCAGCCTGGACGTGTTGGCCTACCCGCAGGTGGCGGTGACGGCGGCGCAGGTGTGCGCGATGCTGGCGTTCGGTAGGGGCCGGTTCGCCTGGGCGGTCTACAGAACGCGAGGCACACGCTGGCAGCGCTTGACGGAGTACGCGAATAGTACAGCCCCTGAGATTGCCGGGGCGATCCAAAGCGGAGA
>JBBSIX010000085.1:0-11250 GCA_038231875.1 Chloroflexia bacterium
CCCGCCTGAAGAACGACCAGGCGCGCAAAACCGAGGAGCTGTTTCGCCTGCGGCAGAGCGAAAAGATACTGATGCAAGCCCACGACCTCAATCCGCTCAACACCGACCACTACGCCAACCTGGGCCGCCTTTACTTGTGGTGGGGAGATGCGACCGGCGGCAACGACCCCTCCAAGCGGCCCTTGGCGGTCGAGTACCTGCTCAAAGCTACGCAGCGCACCCCCGGCAACGCTCAGATACGTGACGAGCTTGCGGTGGCCTACGCTCGCAACGACCGGTTCGGTAAAGCTATCGAGACGCTCGACTATTCGCAGCACAGCATAGACCCTACTTTCGCTCGCACACCGTTCATAAAAGGCCAACTGTTGCTTGAGCGCGCCCTCGCTGTGCGCGATGCGCTTCAGGCGAATCAGCCCCTGCCCGCCGACGGAGCGACCGACTACGGCAAACTGATCCTGGAGGCGGGCGAGGCATTCTCCGACACTATCAGGCTCGACCCTACGGCCTATGTCGACTCCAACTATAAGAGCCGCGTAGAGACGTTCGTCAGCGCGGCACGACCCGTTAGCGGCACAACCAACACAACGGTCTCCCCAGCAGCCTTAAACAACGTGTTGACCGATACGCTCATGTTGTCCCTTCAGAACGAGCGGGCGGAGCAGGAGAAAAGGCTGGCCGATTACTTGCGCGAACGCGGTGTTTATAATGGGAGCGACAATACCGTGCCCGCCGACCTGCTGCAAAGCCTTTTCACCAACCCCGACTGGGCGGGCATACAGACCGAGGGCTGGGAAAGGCAGTGGCTCGACTCCAACCTGAATAACATAACCCACCTGGATGCGCTGGTCAACTATGCGCTGGGCTACGTCTACGGCAAAACCGCGCACCCCAATGAACCGACGATGAGCTACACACGCGCTCTGGCGCTGGAGCCGAGCAATCAGCTTGTGCAGCAAGAGATAAAGAAGTAGCCGGTGTAAGGCCGCCGTAATAGCGGCCCTCCACCGACTACACGTGACATGCGATGCTGAACCCTCAAGGCGCCATCAATATAGGGCCGCTCCTGCTGATCTTCATGCTGGCGCTGCTCTTTTCGGTGGTAGTTACGCCGATGGCGAGGCGAGTGGCGCACAGGTACAGCGTGATGGACGCGCCGTCGGAGCGCAAAATACACGCCAACCCGGTTCCCCTGCTGGGTGGGGCGGCTATCTACCTGGCGGTGATGGTGAGCCTCGCGCTGTTCGGGCACATCGAGTACGTTCAGCAAACAGCCTCCATCCTGCTTGGGGCCACCCTCATGTCCACGCTGGGCGTGTGGGACGACAAGTGGGGCCTGCGTCCCATCGGCAAGTTGCTGGGGCAGGTAACGGCGGCCTCCATCCTCTATTTTTCAGGCGTGCGCGTCGAGTTCCTGCATAACGAAGCGCTTAACTTCGCCCTTACCGTGCTGTGGGTGGTTGTTATTACCAATGCCCTCAACCTGATGGACAACATGGATGGGTTGGCAGGGGGTGTAGCGGCAGTGGCCTCGGTCTTCTTCTTTCTCATCGCCACCCTCACCAATCAAGCGCTGGTTGCGCCTCTGGCTGCCGTGCTGGTTGGGGCATGCGCCGGCTTCCTCTATTATAACTTCAGCCCGGCCTACATTTTCATGGGCGATACCGGCTCGTTGTTCCTGGGGTTCATGCTGGCGGCAGTGGGCATCAAGTTGCGGTTTCCGGCCAACTTCGACATCGTGACCTGGATGGTGCCTGTGCTGGTGCTGGGCGTGCCTTTGTTCGACACAACGCTGGTCACGCTGTCGCGCATACGCCGGGGCATTCCTATCAGCAGAGGCGGCAAGGACCACCTCTCGCATCGCCTGGTGGCCCTGGGCTTCACCCGGCGAGAGGCGGTATTGATACTCTTTCTCATGCAGGGAGCCTTGGGCATAGCGGCTCTCGTGGTGATGCAGGCCGACGTGTTCGAGGGCTATGTTGTGGGCGCGGTTGTGCTGCTGGCCGCCCTGTACGGCCTCTACCGCCTTGAGCAGATAGACCTGACGCACACCAACCCCGCTCCCGTGGGCGCGCCCCTGCCTGTGCCTCTCAGCCGGCGGCTGTCTCGTGCCGGACGCGGCGCTGCGACGGGCGATGTCGAAGCCGCCTCACATCAGGAGCAATCACGCCCTGGCCGCTAACCCCTCCTTGTCCGGCACGCAGGCGGTGTTCCTCGACGCCGGGCTGACGCTGGTCCATTCAGAGCTTCGCCTGCCTGAGCTTTGCCTGCTGGTCGGGCGGGCGCACGGCCTCTCTGTGTCGCGGGAAGCGCTGGAAGCCGCCGTGCTGCGCGCTTCAGTGCATCTGCACACCGCTTTCAGGGGCAGCACCGAGTTGTGGGCATCCGACCGCGCCGTCGAGCAGTTGTGGCTCGATTACTACGCATCGGTGTATAGGGAGGCCGGAGTAGCCGCGCCCGACATACCGGGCTGCGCCGCCGAGGTCTACCGCCGCTACACTCAGCCGGGTGCATGGACCCTCTACCCTGATGTGCTGCCCCTCCTCGAGTATCTACGGGAGAAAAATTACACAGTGGGCGTTGTATCGGACTGGGGTAGCGAGTTGGCGAGCAAGGTGCTGTTGCCTTTGGGCGTGGGGCCGTACATAGACTTCATGGTGGTGTCCACCGTCATGCGCGAGGCCAAGCCCAGCATGGGGCTGTACCGTGAGGCGTTGGCAAGGGCAGGTGTGCCGCCGCACAAGGCGGTCCACGTAGGCGACAACTACATCACCGATGTGCTGGGCGCGCGCTCGGCGGGGATAGAAGGTATACTGCTTGATAGAGGCAACGAGCAGGGCGCCGGTTCTCTGGACTGTAGGCGTATCGGCTCGCTGGCGGAATTGGCGGGGCTGCTGGAGGAATAAGATGGACGGTACGTTCGATAGCGATACCTGGCGCGGCGCACTTGAGAAGGCACGGGAGGAGGCCCGCGACTACTACCTCAACAGCTTCAACTGGCGTGGCGCCCCCATACCGGAGGGGTTCGAGGGGCCGCAGTACTACGCGCCCGACCCACGCCTGCGCGTCCGTGCCACCCTGGACCGCACCGTGCCTGGGACCGGGCGGCGCGTGCAGCTACCCACCTCGATAGGCGACCTGCGCGATTTTGACGTGTACGGCACTTTCTTTTTCAACCTGGACGGCGCCGAGTATGCGCTGACGGCCTACAGGATGGCGCCGGAAGACCCTGATAATAACTACCTGTTTGTGCCGTTCCGGGATGCCGGCAACGGCAAGGAGACCTACGGCTCAGGCCGCTATCTCGACGTGCCCCTACTTGAGGAGCGCTCAGAGGCTGCCCAGTACATACTGGACTTCAACGAGGCTTACAATCCCTCCTGCGCCTACTCCCCACGCTACAACTGCCCCTACCCGCCCCCGGAGAACACTCTCGAAACGGCTGTGGAGGCGGGAGAAAAGCTGCCCTTCAGGGGCTGAGGCAGGGCGTAGGGGTGTAAGAGCCGGGGGCTACTCCGCAAAGTCCTTCAGCTTCTTCGCCCTTGCGGGGTGGCGCAGCTTCCGTAGGGCTTTGGTTTCGATCTGGCGTATGCGCTCTCTGGTGACGCCGAACTCCCGCCCCACTTCTTCCAGTGTGCGGCTTCTACCGTCCTCCAGGCCGAAGCGCAGTTGCAATACTTTGCGCTCGCGCTTGCTTAGGGTTCCCAGCACGCACGTAAGTTGCTCCCTGAGCAGGCGCTGTGCAGCCACGTCCGAGGGTATAACCGCCTTTTGATCCTCGATAAAGTCGCCAAGGTGGCTGTCCTCTTCCTCGCCGATGGGGGTCTCAAGCGAAATCGGCTCCTGGCTGATACGCAGTATCTCGCGCACCCGGTCGGCGGGCATGCCCACTTCCAGGCCCAATTCTTCAGGAGTGGGTTCGCGGCTCAACTCCTGCATCAAACGGCGCGAAGTCTTGAGCACACGGTTGATCGTTTCCACCATGTGAACAGGGATACGGATCGTGCGGGCCTGGTCGGCGATTGAGCGGGTAATCGCCTGGCGGATCCACCATGTCGCATACGTAGAGAACTTGAAGCCTTTGCTGTAGCGGAACTTCTCAACCGCCTTGATCAAGCCAAGATTACCTTCCTGCACCAGGTCGAGCAAAGTCATGCCCCGGCCCGCATATTTCTTGGCGACGCTCACCACCAGGCGCAAGTTTGCCTCGGTGAGGTGACGGCGGGCGCAGTTCGAGTCGTCCATAATGTTCTGCCAGCGCGTATCGAGCGTATCAGCCGAAGTAAGCAAGATCAGGGCAAGCTCCTCGCCGTCGGGCCACTCGCCCATGTCGAACGCAGCCGGCAGCAATTCAGGCAGCATGGCCGTAGTAAGCAGTATGTCGCGCAGTTCGTCCCGCAGCCGCTCCGCCGTCTTGCCTTCGCGCATGCCGACCTTACGCAGCGCCGTCAGGTCGAGAGCCTCGACGGGGGTGATAGCCTGCAAGAGGGCGAGGCGCGATTCAGGAGCATGCTTCTCGCCACGATGCCCCTTGTACACCTCCACCAGGGTGGGCCAGGCGGCGACCAACGCCTCGTAAATCTCCAGGCACACGATCTCGGCGGGCGGTTTAAAGCCGTACTGATCCTCCAGCGCAGCCAGCTTGCGCCCTAACGCCTCGCCGCGCTCGATCCGCTTGGCAAGGGCCACCTCCGCATCGGCGCTGAGAAGTTCGACCCTGCCGATCTCATGCAGATACATCCGCACCGGATCGTCAATGCTCACCCCTACCCTGTCGAGCGCCTTGTTTATCTGCTCGGTGGTTGCCTCTACATCGGTATCGAAGCCGGGCATGTCCCGTATAGAGGGCACGGGGTGGAGGAGCGAAATAGCCCTCGCCTCGTCGCTCGGCAGGAGGGCAGCCGGCTCCGGTTCGTCAGCCTCCTCGATCTTCGTTAGGGGCAGCATCGTCAGGTGGGAGGGCCTATCCTTACGATACACTCTGGGGATGAGCGCAGCGGGGGATGCAGGTTGGGCATGAGCGGAGCGGGGATCGTCGCGAGGGTCGTCGCGGGGGCCGAAATCCTCTAGGCTATGGGCGTGCAGCATATTCTTCCTCTCTCTCAATCTACTAGATAAAAACTCTCAAAATCTCTACAGAATGCGCCTCAGTCTCGGCTGTCTCGAAAGACGGTACTAGGCTTGGGCCGGTAGCTGCGGAAGCGGGAGAACGACGCCCCCAGCAGAGGCAGCAGCGTGAGAATGGTGTCGTCGTCGCCGGTTTCTTGGGCTTCCATCAGCATCAGTTGGCACTGCCGGAGCCACATCCTGTCGTTGTGCTGGCGCAGTCGCTTCAGGCGAGTGTCGAGTTCGTAAGGCAGGGCAAAGCGGAAAAGCTCCGGCTCCTCGTGCGAGATGATACGCAGTAAGTGCGGCTGCAACACATCGTCGAGGCTCTCGAAGGCGGCAGCGCGTATCTCCTGGGGGGTGGCTGTCGCCACGCCGCCGGCGGCGGCTTCCCTGAGCGTCTCGAAGATAAGGCGATTCTCAAGACGAGTAAAGTCCTCGGCTTCGGGCGCGCCGGCCATCCACGTCACTTGCGGGTAGCGCAGGGCCAGACTCAGCAAGTGCTCCTCGTCCGGGGCCAGGGGGTCAACAGCGGCGGGCAAGCCGTCGGAGGCCGGGGTGTGCCCGGCAGGCTGATCGGGCTTGCGCGCGGCCTGCCCTTTGCCCCTGTTCCCCCGGTCGGACCTTGCCATCGCCTCGCGCACGGCCTCTTCCGGTACCCTCAGCACAGCAGCCACACGCTGGATGTAGTGGGCGCGCTGCACCGGGTCGCCAACTTCGCGCACGAACAGGGCCATCTCGCCCACCGCCTCGCTCTTGCCGTGCGCGCTGCTCAGGTCGTACTTGTGTACCGCCACGCTGATAACGTGCTCCACCAGGGGCAGAGCCGCCGCACGTAGCGTTTGCCAGCGAGCCGGGCCACCCTCCTCCAGCAGCAGTTCGTCGGGGTCCACCCCGCGCGGCAGTTGCATAATATTGATCTGAAGCTGTGTGCGTTGCTCCACACCCATCATGCCGTGCTCGCCGCGCACCGGCACCAACAGCTTCTCGGCGTGCTCCTGCAACACCTCGGAGCCTTTGAGGGCCGCCATATCGCCGGCCACATCGGGGTCCAGGCACAACAATACTTTCTTGGCGATCCGCTTGAGCAGTTCGGCATGCCGGTCGGTCAGCGCTGTACCTATTGTGCCCACCACGTTGTTTTCGCCCGCCTGGTGCGCCACCACCACGTCCATATATCCCTCGACGATCACCACCTCCGAGAGGCGCCGGATATTGGGTCGGGCGAGGTCCAAGCCGTACAGGATGCCGCTTTTGTCGAACACCGCCGACTGGGGCGAGTTTAAGTACTTGGGGGTCTGGCCGTCTCCCAGCGCCCGCCCGCCGAAGCCCACCACCGCGCCCTGGGTGTCGCGTATCGGGAAGAGCAGGCGATTGCGGAAGCGGTCGTAGTAGCCGCTCCCCCCACCCTCCTCGCGTTCGGCCACCAGGCCGGCTTCGACGCACTCCTGCGGGGAGAAGCCCCGCGAGGTAAGGTGGGTGAGCAGGGCATCCCAGGAGTCCGGGGCGTAGCCGATCTGGAAAAGCTCCACCGTGCCGGGCAAGAGGCCCCGCTTCTCGGCGTACTCCCGCGACTGTCCCCCCGACGGGTGGTTGCGATGGAGGTTGTGGTAGAAAAGGGAGGCGGCGGCGCAGGCTTCGAGCAGGCGTTCGCGTTCACGGTCCTGGGCGGCGGCCTGCTCGTTGCGCGGCTTTAACTCCACCCCGGTCTTGTGGGCCAACTTCTCCAGCGCGCCCCTGAAGTCCAGCCCCTCGGTCTTCATCAGGAAGGTGAAGACATCCCCGCTCTCCCCGCAGCCGAAGCAGTGGTACGAACCGTCCTTCGGATAAACCACGAACGAGGGAGTTTTCTCACTGTGGAAAGGGCACAGCCCCTTAAGGTTGCGCCCCGCCCGCGTAAGGCGCACCTTCTCCCCAACAGCCTCTTCGATGCCGGTGCGCGTCTTTATCTCGGCTATAACATCGTTTTCCATAGGAAAAGTGTCCAAAGTCGGGGATTAGGGGTTGAGCGACGTGCCGTGAGCGTAAGTGAGTGTAAGCGTAGTTGTGAAGGTGAAAAACGTAGACGCTGATATTAGGCTAGTATACATCCGGTGCGGCCCGATCTGCTCTGTAGAATAGGCGAGTTTTCCACAATCAGCCCCAAAGCCGGCAAGTTCGGCCCTAAATATGCCGCTACAAGCCGCCAAAGGGGCTATATTTTGTGAATACGTACAAACTGTAGCTCACCGCCGAGGCGCATTGAGGCGCGGAGAACGCGCACAGGTCTTGCGTCCCCCTTGCGGCTCGTCTAGCTTTCGTTGAGCAGCCCCGGTTCGCTGACGGGCGGCTCCTGGGGCGCATCGGTCGCTTGCGGTGCGGCAATGACAGGCTCGTCGCCTTTGGGTAGGAAGAAGGCGTAGTAGAGGAGCGCGGCCACAATAGCCCCGGCGAGCGGGCCGACCCAGTATATCCACCAGTCGCCGTTCCATGCGCCGGAGACGATTGCCGGGGTGATGGCGCGGGCCGGGTTCATCACCCCTCCCGTGATGGGGCCGCCCACCAGGATGTCTACGAATACCGTGAGGCCGATGCCGAAGCCCCCGATCTTGGCGGCGCGCCCGTCAACCGCCGTGCCGAAAACGGCGATCAGCAGGAAGAAAGTCAATATCGCCTCCAACAAGAGGGCCTGCCCGGTGGTGAACCCCTCCGTTACCGCAGGCGTGCCCAGGGCAAAGGCGCTCCATATCTCCCTGGGCAGTACGGCAACGAGGGCCAGGCTTGCCGCTACCCCGCCGATCAGTTGCCCCAAAATGTAGAGTACAGCCAGTAAAGGGCTGATTTTGCGCGCCACCAGAAGGCCCACCGTCACAGCCGGGTTGAAGTGCCCCCCCGACACGTGCCCCAAAGCCGACACCGCTATGGACAGCCCTACCCCGTGCGCCAGCGCCACTACCAGTAGCCCTACCACGCCCATGTTGCGGGCCGCCGCTATGCTCCCGATCCCCAGGAAAAAGAAGAAAAAGGTTCCCACCACCTCCGCCAACACTTTCTTCCAGTCGTCCTGCTCTATAGTAACGGTCATGTCGCCCTCCTCATATTGGTTTATCTACTCCTCGTTTTCTCCATCGCTATGTCCGACCGGGCAAAGCCCTGCTTTTCCCAGAAGCCTGCCGAGTCGTGCCCTGCGCGCAGCGCCCAGGTGATCTCCGGGCTGTCCTCGGTAAGCTGAGTGACCAACTCGGTGCCTGTGCCCCGGCCCCGAAAATCGGGGTGGACGCACAAGGTGCCGATATACCCGTTGAACGCCTCGTCGCACAGTGCGCGGGCAAAGCCCACCAGCCGCTCGCCCTCGAACGCGCCCACCGTGCGGTCGGCGTTATCTATCATCCTTCGCAGGCGCGACTCCTCGGCGGCCCCTTTCTCCAGCCCGCAGTCCCGCATGAGGTCTCGCACCTGTGCGTAGTCGTCCAACGTCACCGGACGGTAATGTATCAAGCCAACCCTCCTTACGATCTGGGTAGTCGCCGATCAAGCCTCTGGTGATTACATACATCCCAGGCTACGTAGGCTACCCTGCTAGGGGTTGAGTAACTATTACACCTTGGATGCCTCACTACGTGAGGAATCAGCTGGTGGAGCATGGTAATTAGCGGCACAGTACCTTCTTTTCTTGCAGCAGTGCAAGGCACGGCACTTTTTATCCCAACTGTCATACTGGCGTACTGATTCCGAACGAAGTGAGGAATGACAAGGTGTACTGTGTTCTGCTTTCGCCAACAAGGTGGCCTAACACTGCTTGGGATGTGGGTAGTCGCCGGCCAAGCCTGTCTTGACGCTCTGCCTCCTATGTGTTACAAAGTGCCCATGTGCCTTGCCCCGTCCCTCTCGGTCAGGTTTCAACATGGGCGTTGTGCAGGTTCTATTATATACATTCTAGAGTGAGAGGTCTTCTTATGTCGCAATCGAGGCCCGGTAAAGGCGCCGGGGGCAGCAAAAGTAGTAAAAGCAACGAAAGCAGGCCGAGGCCATCGGGTCAACCTGCCGGTTCACGCGGGCCGTCAAAGCCGGTGGGCACAGGCTCCACACGCGGCTCGGCGCGCCCACCCGTCAGGCGTGCGGCGGCAGCTCCCCCGCCATCGGGTATGCGAGCGCAGATAGATCGCACTCTGCCGCCGTTCAGCGTGCAGAGGTACGTGGCGATATGGCTGCTGGGAATGATACCCCTGGCGCTGGTGCTGTTTTTGCTGCTCAGGCCCGCAGCCGGCAATCCTCCCTTGAACGCCGCCGTCATCACCCCCACCGTTGCCACAGGAGGTGCAGCAACCGGCGGCGCCGCGACGAGCGCCCCGGCGGCGCTACACGACTGCCAGGCTCCTGCTGAGGCGGGCAAGTACATGGTGATAGATACCGTGAAGGGGTGTATCGTCGCCAGGCTGTACACCGACCCCTCCGCTAATGTGGGCAAGGTTATCGCCAACTTCGAGGAGAAGGCCAACTCAGGATTCTTCAACGGCCTGGTCTTCCACCGCGTCGAAGACTGGGTAATCCAGGGCGGCGACCCCGAAGGCACGGGGGCGGGCGGAGGCAAGATGCCCGCCGAATACAACAAGTTGCCCTTCAAAACAGGCGCGCTGGGCGTTGCCAGGGGGCCTGACAAGGCGCAAGACAGCGACAGCCAGTTTTTCATCACCAAAAGCCCCGCCGACTATCTCAACGGCGAGTACACTAATTTTGGCGAAGTCGTTACCGGCATGGACGTGGTAAACCAGATCGCCATTGGCGACAAGATGACCAAGGTCGGCGTGGTACAAAAGTAATCCATTAAGGAGCTACAGCATGAAAGTAATGATAATTGACACACCCAAAGGCACTATCGAGTGCAGGCTGGCCGACGCAAATGCGGGGGTAAGCAACACTATCGCCCACTTCGAGGAGAAGGCCAACTCCGGCTTCTTTGACGGGTTGGCTTTCCATCGGGTGGAGCACTGGGTAGTGCAAGGCGGCGATCCGACCGGCACGGGGTCGGGCGGGGACAAGATGCCCGCCGAGTACAACAACCTGCATTTCGACGAGGGTGCGCTGGGGGTCGCCAGGGGGCCGGATAGAACCCGTAACAGCGATTGCCAGTTCTTTATCGTCAAGACCGACTCGCGCTTCCTGGACGGCGATTATACCAACTTCGGGCAGGTTACGTCGGGCATGGACGTGGCGAAGAAGATCGCTATAGGCGACAAGATGACCAAGGTGCGGGTCGAGGAAAGAGGGTAAGATCGTGTTGAGGGCCGAGCGGCAGGGGCCTCTGCAACTGCTCGCCGGCTTCCTGCCCATTCTCCTGTGGGTAGCGGTGGGGCTGCCCGTAACGCTGCTTGCCCTGCGCTTCGGTCTGCGCCTGGCTGGGGTGCGCGGCGACATAGCGTTGCCGGGTGCGATGTACGCGCTGACCGCCCCTTTCGTCGAGCCGTTCTATCGCTTCTTCCCCGCCGCCGAGCGGTTCGACTACCCTGCCGTCGAGGTGGCGGCACTGGCCGCCGCAGGGATAGTGTTGGCGCTGGGCCTGATGCTGTACGTGGTGGGACTGTTGGTTGCCCATGTTTTTAGCAGGCTGGGCAGAGGATAGAGAGCAACGAACCCGTACTGCGGTCTATTCCGGCCCACCATCAACGAGGGGCACGTCAGGCTCCCGGCGCTCCGCTTGCTGCAAGTACCTGTAGATCAAGCGGCTCATCTCTCCCCTGGTCATAGGGGCGCTGGGCCTGAAGTTCCCTTTGGCATCAGGGGCAAGCACCCCATGGGCCTGGGCGCTCTCCAGGTAGGGGAGAGCAGGGTTGCCGGCGGGCACGTCGAGGAATAGCCCTGAGCCTGCCTTCTGTAACTTCCACCCCGCCGCCGTCACCCACGCCTGCACTGCCTCGGCTCGCTGCACAGGAGCGTTGGGCCTGAATGTGCCGTCGTTGTATCCCCTCATCACGCCCCGCGCCGCCACCGTCTCCACGTTCGGAAAGAGTGGACTGTCGGTAGGCACATCGCTGAAGCGGTTCTCCGGCGGCTTTATCAGGCTCCATTTCATCGTAATGGTCATCAGCTTGGCTAGCTGTGCGTGTGTGAGGGGAGCGTCCGGCCTGAACAAGCCATCCGGGTATCCACCCACTATGCCCCTGTCGCTCA
>JBBSIX010000086.1:0-11216 GCA_038231875.1 Chloroflexia bacterium
AGAACTGCTTTCGTAGGCCCTGATATGCAGATAATACAGCAATAGAAGAGGTTGAGATAAAAGAAGATGATCAAGTGGTTAAGCAATATTTTCGATAATACAGATAAAGAACTGGGTAAGTTGCAGCGCGTTGCAGATCAGATCAGCGAAGAAACAGTGCTGCTGTTAATCGGGTTACAGGAGCACATAGCCGATCTACGCGCCGCTACCCTCGAGGAAATAGCCTCGGCGAGGGCGGGCGAGCGCATGGCCGGCATCTATACCGAGCAAATGCAGCAAGTGGGCAGTCATGCGCGCCGCCTCGCGGGGCAGGCCGACAGCCTGCGTGAGGAGATCGAGCGGGGCGAGCAGACCAGCCGCGACCTTTCGGTGCTGCTGGCCGATGCACGCCAGCTTGCCGCCATGAGCGCCGAGCGCGGCATGCGCGCCCCCGCCGAGCGTCGAGAGCTTGAGGCCGAGATAGAAGTGCTGACGGCGGAACTGTCCGAGCAGCTTCAGGCGACGATAGAGGCCAAGCCGGGGCTGCGCGAAGCGATCCTGCGGGAAGTGCCCAAAGCTAAGTTCCACCCGCAAACGCCCGCTCCTGAGGAGATGTCCAAGCAGGTAGACGCTGCCGCCGCTTTTCTTGGGCGGGAGGTGGCCGACTACTTCAACAGCATCAACGAAACGACCCTCGCCCTGCGCCGGGGCATCGCCCTGAGTGCCCTGGTCCTGCTGGTTCCAGACGACTCGTCTGTGCGGTCTGCCTCTACAACCGACCTGGACGGCTCTGTAGAGAGCCTGGTGCGCGCCCTGGCCGAACGTGACCTGACCAAGCACTTGCAGCGTCAAGGTCTGCGCTTGCCGCCCGAACTGAAGGCTGCCGCAGGGATGGACGAGGGCATGCCCGAACAGCAGAATGAGCGGAGCCGCCGGGGCCGCGACAACCGCGCCGCGCCTGCCGGGGCCGACAAGAATGCGCTGGCCGACCAACTCTACTGGGAGGAGCAGGCCACCGCCGAGTTGCTGGCAATCGCCTCCGAAGCTGTTGTCGAGGGGGAGCAAGCATGGCGGATAGCGGGGCTGATGGAGAAGTTCGCCGGCCGCGAGGAACGGTTGCAGGCCCGCGCCGCCGCCATGCGCGCCCGCATCCTGGAAGCCCGCATTAGCTACTGGCAGGGCGTGCAGGGTAAGATCGCCGACGTTGTGGGCGCTGAGAGTCTGTCCCCCTACATCGAGATGCTTGCCGCACTGGACGACGAGGCAGAGGGGCTGTTGGAGCAGATAGCCCGGCAGGACGAAGACCCCAATCTTCCCGTGATGGTCAAGCCCGATACTATGGGCGAACTGATGCGCCGCCGCGATGCCCTGGAAGACCTCACCTTTACCGAACTGATGAACCTGCTGCGCGCCGAGGACCGCCCCGCGCACGACCGCCTCAAGGCTTTGTATGAGGAGTTTCGCAAGGACCAGCGCAAGGACGAGCAAGGGGTGCTCGACTCCCTTATCCCGGAGGTGTTCGCCGCCGTTTGGGAAGCAGCACGCCGCACAACCGGCATGCGCCCCTACGATGTGCAGATGGTGGGAGCCATTACCCTGCACGAGGGCAAGATCGCTGAGATGAAGACGGGCGAGGGCAAGACGTTGGCGTCAGCCGCCCCCCTTATCCTCAACGGCCTGACCGCACGCGGAGCGCACCTGTGTACCGTCAACGAGTATCTGATCCGCCGCGACAGCGATTGGATGGGGCCGGTTTACAAGATGTTGGGGCTGTCCGTGGGCGCAATCCTGGCGAACATGGCCCCCTGGGAGCGCAAAGCCGAGTACTTGACCGATATTACATACGGCACCAACTCGGAGTTCGGGTTCGACTACCTGCGCGACAACATAGCCACCAACCCTGATGATATAGTGCAGCGCCCGCACAACTACTGCATCGTAGACGAGGTGGACAACATCCTCATTGACGAGGCCCGTACTCCCCTTATCATATCGGGGGCGGGCGAAGGCAACGCCGAGGTGCATGTGCGCGCCGCTCAGTTCGCCAAGCAGTTGCGCGCCGAGGTGGACTATACCCTGGACGAAAAGACCCGCAGCGCCGTGCTGACCGACGACGGCATCAGCCGTGCCGAGGCGTTCTTCCGGGTGGACAATCTCTACCACCCGGACAACTTTCAGTTTGTATACGGCGTGGACAACGCCCTCAAAGCGCACGCTCTGTTCCGCCGCGACAAAGATTACGTGCTGTGGCAGGAAGGCAAGGTGGTCAGCGCCGGCGAGAAACTCAACCCCAAGCTGCCCGTCGAGATCGTGATCGTAGACGAATTCACGGGCCGCTTGATGCAGGGCCGCCGCTACTCGGAAGGCTTGCACGAGGCTATCGAGGCTAAAGAAGGCATAGCAGTGCAGGCCGAAAGCCAGACCTTTGCCACTATCACCATCCAGAATTACTTCCGCCTATACCCCAAGCTGGCCGGCATGACAGGTACAGCCGTGACCGAGGCCGAGGAGTTCTTCAAGATATATAAGCTGGAAGTAGTGCCGATCCCCACTAATCGCCCGATGGTGCGCCTTGACAACCCGGATCGCATCTACCGCACCGAGACCTCCAAGTTCGCGGCGGTGGTAGACGAGATCAAGGAGATGCACGAGCAGGGGCGGCCCGTGCTGGTCGGCACGGTGTCTATTGAGAAGTCGGAAGAACTGAGTAAGATGCTGGAGGAAGTAGGGCTGACTCACTCGGTGCTGAATGCCAAGCAGCACGAACGCGAGGCGAGCATTGTGGCCCAGGCCGGGCAGCGTGGGGTCATCACCATCGCTACCAACATGGCGGGCCGAGGCACCGATATTACCCTGGGCTTCGGCGTGAACGAGCTTGGCGGCCTGCATATCGTCGGCACCGAACGGCACGAGAGTCGCCGCATTGACAACCAGCTGCGCGGGCGCGCCGGACGCCAGGGAGACAACGGTTCGTCGCGCTTCTTTGTGTCGGTCGAGGACGAGATTATGCGCCGGTCGGGTGTGAACCAGAATATCGTCAATTCCAACCTGTTCAAGAGCCTGTGGGACGAGTCGATGCCGATTGAGCATTCGATGATTTCGCGCAGCGTTGAGCAGGCGCAGGTAAAGATGGAGGGCTACAACTTCGATACGCGCAAGCACCTTGTGGAGTACGACGACGTGGTGAACACCCAGCGCGACGTGATCTACAACGAGCGCCGCTACATCCTCAAGAACGGCGACCCCCGCCTCATCGTGGGCGAGATGATCTCGGAGAAGGTGAGGGAGTTGGGCGGGCCGCTCTCCGACGGCAAGGGTAAGAAGAGCGCTGCCGCTGCCATCGCCGGCGGCTATATGACGATGTTCGACGCTCTCAAAGAGACTTTCCCCGACGAAATAGTGCGCCGCCTGCTGCGCTCGATAGTAGCCACACGGCTGATGCCTCTGGCCGAAGAAGGCGACACGGAGGCCCTGACCATCGAGTTGGACGAGCTTGCCAACGAGGCTTACGAGGCTCGGCTTGAGGCCCAGGTAAAGGCTATTGACGAGAAGCTGCAAGAGTTCTACCACGTCGGCGACGAGTACTATGAGATCGCCGGCGGGGGAACCCTCGACTACGACAAGCTGAACCGGATGATTGGCCTGCCGCCCAACCTCGTGCAGAAGATGCAGGAGGAGGAGATGGACTATCCGACGGCCAGTGAGTTCCTGGACGAGATAGTGCGTGAGGGCTACGAGGCCGAACAGCGCCCACGCCTGGAGAAGTTGCAGGAGTACGTGGCGAGTGAGGCCGCAAAAGTCAAGCCGGGCGATGCCTCCAACGTCGAAGGGAGGGTGCGTGCTCTGCTGGAGACGATTGATGCCAACTTCAATCTATCCTCGATGTCGGCGGCACGCTATGTAGAGGCCGATGCGGGGCAGGGCAGGTCGAGCATGATGGAGGTGGGAGGCGCCTCTGAGATCGTGGGCGAGGTGCAGGAGCAGCTTGAGGCGCTGTACGGCGAGGTCGAAAAGGTGCTCGCCGAAGTGTTCATCGAGCAGAACGGGCAGATGCCCTTGATCGCGCTGGTGGACAATCGCCTGCCGCGCTCGGTGTACCGGCAGATAGAGGAACGCCTTGGCGTGGAGGGGTTGGAGCAGATCGAGAACACGCCCCTGAGCCAACTTGACGAGGAGCCTCGCGGCATCGTGGAAGAGGTCTTTGTGCGCTGGCAGGAGGCCGACCTGATGCTGCGGGTGATAGACTACCTGTGGACGCGCCACCTGACCACCATGGAGGGGCTGCGCCACTCTATCGGTCTGCAAGCCTACGGCCAGAAAGACCCTCTAGTGCAGTACAAGATCAAGGCGTACGACCTGTTCGACGACCTGAAGGGGGAGATACGGCAGCTTGTGGTGCTAAACGTGCTGATGCTGGGCGAGAAGGCCGAGGCGTCGCGCGCTGCCGCCAAGCAGAACGTGCAGCCTAGCCGGGAGCAGGCCGCCCCGCCTCCGCAGTCCAGGTCGGCGGGGGGTAACGGCAAAGCCGCCCAGGGAGGCGCTCGGCAAAGGGGCAAGGATTCAGGCTCGAACGGCCAGTCCCGCCGAACCTCCAGCGCCGTGCCCGCTGCCGTAGGCGCTATGCCCAAAGGCAAGATAGGCCGCAATGATCCATGCTTCTGCGGCAGTGGGCGGAAGTACAAACACTGCCACGGAAGGTAGGGTGCAGCAACAGGGGCCGATGCCCTTCGGCAAGGGAGTACCATATAGGGATGTGTCATTCCGAGCGCAGCGAGGCATCAGCATGCAGGCATGGTACTGAGGAGACTGATTCCTCACTACCTTCGGAATAACAAGGTGTAGAGGGTTCATTTTCCACTTGCTCCAGAGTATGAATAAACCCCGCCCGCCGCGATAAGCTGTTGACACCAGCAGCCGCCCCGTGCTAGACTACTCGCGTGGACGCCTTTCTCTCCCCAGCAAGCCGCCGCTTTTTGCCTTGGCTGCCTCTGTTTGCATGCCTCACAGCCCTGCTAGCCATGCTCGGCCCCATGATCTCCTCCCTTGCCGCGCCGCCTGACTTCGCCGACAAGGCTTTCAAGCAGGTTTGGGAGCGCACCGATGCGCCCGTACTGGCTGGGCAGGTGCAGCGCAGTTGGTATTGGGGACCTGGGCCGGGACAGGCGCGTAACGAGCCTTATTCGGGCGCTAAGTCGGGCGCTCGGCTGGTGCAGTACTTCGATAAGGCCCGCATGGAGATAAACAACCCGGCGGTGGACCGCAGCAGCCCCTGGTTCGTCACCACAGGCTTGCTGGTGGCCGAGATGGTGCTGGGCAAGCAGCAAGTTGGCGACGCCGAGTTTCGCCGGTTGCGGCCCGCCGAAATCGCGGTGGCCGGTGACGGCTTGAGCGTTGACCCCGATGCGCCCACCTACACCTCTTTCTACCCCGTTGCCTCCCTCGCCGGTCCCGACTCCAATCGCGCCCCCAAGCTCACCGGCAAGACGGTAATGGCCACGCTGGACCGCGCCGGGCAGGTGGGCACGAACGAGGCGCTTGGGCTGTATCCGGGGGCGAAGTTGGCGGCCTACAGCGACCTGTTCGGGCACAACATCCCGCAGGCGATGTGGAGCTTTCTCAACGCAAAGGGAGCGGTACTGCAAGGCGGCTCGCTGGTGGATGGGCAGCCGCTTGCAGATTGGGTGTTCGTGATGGGCTACCCGATAACCGAGCCGTACTGGGCGCGTGTGAAGATAGAAGGGGTGTACCACGACGTGTTGATACAGCTGGACCAGCGCCGCACCCTGGTCTACGTGCCGTCGTTCATCGAGGGCTGGCAGGTGCAGATGGGCAACGTTGGCCTGCACTACTATCGTTGGCTGTACGGCGGCTCTCTGCCCGTGCCCCTCGTGAATCTCACGCCCGCCGCCCAGGTTGCTGTGCCGCCCTCTGTGGACGCCGAGGTCAGCGAGAGTTCAGCGCCCACAGGCACGCCCATAGACATATCCCTCACAGGCTTCCGGCCAGGAGAGGATATAGTCTCCTGGTTCACCGCCCCCGATGCCACCGCCGGCGCTGCCCCCTACAACCTCAAGGCCGGGCCGGACGGCAAGGTGGAGCGGGTGTCGGTGCAGACGAAAGGGTTCGTCCTCGGCCTGTGGGCCATCACATTTCACGGCAAGGGGAGCAACCACGAGTCTATCGCCTACTTTGCGCTTACGCCTCCTGCAAGCACGTCTACGCCGCGTGCCTCTACCCCCACCGCCACCGCCGGCAAGGGCAGTGCGCCCAGCGCCACCCCCACCATCGGAGCCGTCGCCACCCGCACCACCCCGACCTCTACTCGCACCAAAACGCCCACGCCCCGACCGCGAGGCAGCGTGACCCCCAGCCCCACCGTGCCTATCGTGCCCACCGAGCCGCCGAGCGGACTACAGCTTGCGGTTCGGCCCGGCTACGGCCCGCCTGGCGCCTCCTTCACCTTTGAGGCAAGCGGCCTGGCCCCTAACGAGCCTCTCCACGTCAGCTTCACCGATCCCAACGGCGCTGTGGTCTACCCGGCAGGCTCCAACAACGGCGTGTATACAGCCGATGCTCAAGGTAGGTGGAACATCACTCTCGTGCCCGCACAGGCTTTCCCCTCTGCGCCCATAGGCACGTGGCTGTTCAAGCTAAAGGGCGATAGAACGGGAGTGGAGGGGATCGTGGGGTTTACGCTGCTTGACTGATGGTCGCGTTGTCGCGTACTGAGGCGAACGGGTACTATATTATTGGTGGTACAAAGATTGCTTAACTGGAAATACCTCGGCAGTCCCTGAACCTTTAGTCAGCCAATTGGGAGGCTTCAATGACTAAACATTCTTCCACGGGGACTGGTCTTGCACGCTTGAGCTTGGGCCTCGGAGCGTTGTCCCTGGTCCTGATCCTTTTCTTTGCTGCGGCGGCACGTTCGCACTCAGCAGAGACGGCAAGCGATAAGTTCTTAGCCAACGTTCCTGCTCCTGTCCCTTCTGCGGGGTCTTTAGCTAATGCTCCTGCTCCCATCGCCACAGACGTTAGTTCGTCTGCGCCTGCTGTGCCCGCAACAGAGGTACAGCCTCAACATCCGCGCTTCCCAACCAGCGAGGCAAGAGAAGTTAAGAGAGGCGAGTTTGGGTCGTGGCGCTATAGCGCCACCAGGTTTGGTGATGGTGCTGTGGCGGCCTCCGTGAGCGCCAATATTGATACGGTACAAGCGCTTAGAGTCTATGCAGCAGATAACCGCGCCCTGGCTGGTGAACTGGCCCAACAAGGGGGCGAGGCAAGAGTGGATGTTTCATTTCGCACCTACCTCTCGCCCGACCAATTCCGAGCTTGGGTTCTCAAGAACGGCCTGCACGTTACGCAGGTTATTATCCGTATTACTGATGCAAATGGCCCTGACATTACCGCTGCACACCTGGTAAGACCTGACGACACTGACCCTCTGCCCGCGTCAAGTGTGGCCGATCTTGTGAACAACCCAGGAGGGGTCGGACCTTTCACACTTCGTGGCATTTACTCGGCAAGAGGCATAGCGGCGGCGGATAAGCTACCTCAGATTGCTGCCGACCCCCTTGTCTTTGTGGCCGATGTAACCACAAGCGTTACCGCCAGGGAGCTAAAAAAGTCCGGCTTCGGTGATGTTAACCTGGATTTTGTTCTTGTAGACTCTTCGCCCTTTTTCGAGATGGAAAGGCTTGGCCTGAGTAATTTCGAGAAGTAGACTCAGAGGCAACACAACTTTACCTTAGCGGCTATTGCCTGTCGTGCTACATCTCCTCAAGCCACTTCCGCTCTTGCTCGCTCAACTCGGCCTGTTGGAGCAGGTCGGGGCGGCGGTTGAGGGTTCTCTGGAGGGATTGGCGGCGTCGCCAGGCTTCGACCTGAGCGTGGTGGCCGCTCGTCAGCACGGGCGGGATGGTCCAGCCTCGGAAGTCGGCGGGGCGGGTGTATTGAGGGTACTCAAGCAGGCCGCGCGCGTGCGACTCGTCGTGGGCCGAGCCTTCGGAGAGCACCCCGGGAACCAGCCGGGCCACCGCGTCGGCCACTACCATCGCCGCCAGTTCGCCGCCGGTGAGCACATAGTCGCCTATGCTGATCTCATCGGTGACAAGGCGCTCGCGCACCCGTTCGTCCACCCCTTCGTAGTGCCCGCAGACCAGCATGAGGCGCGGCTGCCCTGCTAGTTCTTCGGCCACCCTATGCGTGAAGAGCCGCCCCTGCGGGCTCATCAGCACGATGGGCGTGCCGGGGGGTTGGGGGATCGGCTCAAGCTCGCCTTCCAACGCCTCAAGAGGTGGAGCATACTCTGTGATGCCGGGCGGGGCATCGGGCAGGTGGTACACCCACTCGGCGGCGCGAAAGAGCGGCTCGACCTTCATCACCATGCCTGCCCCGCCTCCATAGGGGTAGTCGTCTACGGTATGGTGGCGGTCGGTGGTGTAGTGCCGGATATTGTGCAGGCGCACCCTGACGTGGCCCGCTTCCACCCCCCGGCGGAAGATGCTCGCCCCCAGCACGCCGGGGAACATCTCAGGGAAGAGCGACAATATGTCGAACAGCAAAGCCTAGTCGTCCTCGTCGAACAGCGGATCGAGGGGCGCACTGGGCGCGGCTGATTTCGGCGGCGCACCCTTTTCCGCGCTCCGGCCTCGGCCCTTTCCCTCCGCTCTGTCCGTAGCCTCGCTTACGGGTAGCTCGAACACAACGGCGGTTTCAAAGCTCTCGACCTCGAAGGTCAGCAGGTCGTCCTCCTCGTCGCGGGAGCGCAGGACATCGAGTTCCACTATTTGCGCCGAGCCTGCCCGCAGCGCGCGGTCGCTCACCTGTTGCACGCGCAGTTCGGCTTCCTCAAGCATCCGGCCACAGCTATCGGCCAGCGACATCCCTTCCTCGAAAGAGGCCAGCGCCTCTTGCAAGGTGAGGTTGCCGTCACTCAGCTTCTGGACTACCTCTTGCAGCCTGCCGAACTGCGCCTCAAAGCCGGTTCCGTTGCCCCCGTGCACCACAGACGACCCGTTCTTGCGCTCTTGTGCCATCCTAAAGCTCCTCCTCTGCCGGCTGTTCCGCCGGTGTTCCTTTCCGCTCCGCGATACGATTGCGAACCACCCTCGCGCCGAACGCCCCGTCGCCTACACGTATTTCAAGCAGGTGGTCGGGCGCTGTGTCTTGCAGGTTGCTTACCACCAGGCCGGTGTCGAGGTCCCGCACGATGGCATAGCCGCGCTTGAGGATTTGCAGGGGCGATAGGGCATCCAGCCTGCCCCGTGCACTCTTCAGCCGCTCGCCCTCCAGCGCAAGGCGGTGCTTAAGCGAGGTCGCCATCGTGTCGCGCATGAGGGCTAGCTGCCGCCGGTCGTTGCCCACCTGCCACACCGGCGAGAGGCGTTCCAGCTGCTCCTGCTCCTGCTGCACCTCGTCCCAGGCCACCGCCAGCCTGCCCCTTATGTCATTGGCGAGCATGCGCCTGCATGCGTCCACCGTCGCCACGAGGTCGAACATGTCGGGGGTGGCGAGTTCGGCGGCGGCGGAGGGGGTGGGGGCGCGCAGGTCGGCCACATGGTCTATGATCGTCACGTCGGTTTCGTGACCCACGCCACTCACCACCGGAACGTGCGAGGCGTACACAGCCCGCGCCACTATCTCTTCGTTGAAGGCCCAAAGCTCCTCTATTGAGCCGCCGCCCCGCGCCACTATTATCAGGTCCACCGCCTCGTCGCCCTCCAACATGTTGAGTGCGGCCACCGAGCTTGCTATCTGGCGGGCCGCACCCTGCCCCTGCACCTGCGTGGGTGCGAGCACCACCTCGGCGATGGGGTAGCGGCGCGCCAGCACAGTGAGTATGTCTTGCAGGGCGGCGGCTTGCGGAGATGTTACCACGCCGATGCGCCGGGGCAAGAGCGGCAAGGGACGTTTGCGCTCCTCAGCGAACAGCCCCTGCGCTTCGAGGGCGGCCTTTAGCTGCTCATAGGCAAGATAGAGCGCGCCCTGCCCCTCCTCTTGAAGAGTGTCTACGTAGAACTGTAGGTTGCCGGTGGCTTCGTACATCGAGATGTGGCCGTGCGCCAGCACCGCCAGGCCGTTGGAGGGCAACACAGTCTGCCAGAGCGACTGCTGCCGGAACAGCACGCAGCGCATTTGAGCGTTGCGCTCTTTGATCGTGAAGAAGAAGTGGCCGCTGCCCGTCTGCGAGACGTTGGAGATTTCCCCCGCGATCCAGCAGTCGTACAGGGCGTCGTTGCTCTCCAGCAGTTCGCGCAGGTAGGTGGTAAGCTCGCCGACGCGGAAGATTTTCAGTGGGTTGGTAGGGGTGGTGAGCATAGGCTTTCAGGGGAATAGAACAGGGGCGGTTTCGCACCGCCCCTTTAGTATAGACCAAAATGGTTGCTTTGTTCTAGTTAGGCACAGAGTACCAAGTGCTCAGAGGAGTCTGAGCACTTGCCTGTATCGAAGACCCCGCTAGCCTCGGCGTATTCCGGCGCGGCGCAGACGCACCATCAGACCTGCCAACAGCATCCCCATCGCCAGCACCAGGCCGGCAAAGGTGAAACCAAAGCTGTCGCTTCCGCCTGTGGTGGGCATGCCGGGCACGTTACCCTCGTCGGCCAGCACGGTGATATACCCTTTTTGACCCATGTTGTCGTGCAGGATGCAGTAGAACTCGTAGGTTCCGGGTTTAGTGAAGGTCAACTGATAGGTGCGCGGCCCAGGCACAGGCGCTTGCGTGCCGAAGATGAAGCCCGAATTGCGTAACTCTTCTCCATTGAACACGTTGTTGCCTTGTTTGAAGAAGGCTATCGAGTTGACAAAGATGCGGGGCGGCCCATTTTGCTGAGGCTGCACAACTTCCAGCTCAGGTTCCTCTGCCCCCGCCGGTAGGGTCACTGTGTGGGGAGTGCCTAGCGACTTCTGGGTCCAGATCACAGTGTCGCCCTGGTGAATAGTCAACTTGTCCGGGGTGAAGCGCATATAATCCACAATGGGCAGGGGCGCACTAATGTAGACGTTGTGGGTGGTCGCGCCGTCCGGATCCTGGGGCTTGGGCAGCTGGGCCACCGCACCCTCGGCACCGGCGATGTCCTGGGCGAGTTTTGCTTTGCCCGCCGCGAGCGCCGCATCGGGCGCCATCGGGAGCGCGCTGCCCGCATCCTGTACAACGATAGTGCCTGCCATCACAGGCGCATGGACCGTACACAGGTAGTTGTACGTGCCGGCTTTAGTGAAGGTCAACTTGTAAG
>JBBSIX010000087.1:0-11164 GCA_038231875.1 Chloroflexia bacterium
ATGTGCGTTCAGCTACTAGCGACCAGCCCTGCTTTAGCAGCACTTGTTTGTAGTACGTAAACACATCTCTATAATCATCAGCTACTACAAAAGATAATGTGCTCCAAGCGGGTGGTAGTTCGATATTAGTCTGTATCTCTTTAGCGTTAGGATACGCTGGTACCTGTTGCAGCAATTCCATAGAGGTTGTAGCTTGAGGACCCATAGTTTCAGCATTTGACGTAGAAGTAGGTGCAGATAAGGTGGTACTATCGCGGTTGGGGCTAGCGAACTCTCTGGAAGTCGCTCCGCAGCCAACCAGCGTAATTGATACAAAAAGAACAGACAATATTCTCGACATCACGAAGCTCAAATTAGCCTCCCATCTGAAGTCTCCATTCCACGTTAGACGCCCACTAACGGAAAACATTCCAACACACGCTTAGCCAGCGTCCCGCTAACCTACTTTTCTGCATGGGTTTGCTGATGCTAGGGGCATGGTTGGCTTGGTCGAAGACATATAACACTTCATATATTCCCGAGGGCAAGATGTTCGACCTAGGCGGTAAACTGGCTTGTACTCGTATCTAATCTTAATCCCTACTCATGCTCCTCATGGATATTGTACGATATTAGAGCATACATCTCTCCATTCTTGGCCGTGACCAACAGATGGTAGGTGCGCGCTTAAGTATGGTCGCTATTTCTGATGGCGATTCAGGCCGCTAGATGCTTAGGAACTGCTGCATCTGCAAGCACAATCTTGAGTCTCGCCATATCAAAGTACCTTATCGTGAAGTTAGCAACCATACTTAAGCACACACCTACCTTGGCCCATCTATCTCAGCTAACTTTCCACCTTAATTTTGCTCCAAAATGGTCTTGACAGAGGGGGCACAATAGAGGGGTACTTTTTACTTTGTCTTCTGCTCATCAAGCCACAGCTCATATGTCTCGTAACCGGTGGCCCACACCTCAACGCCTGTTTGTCCATCCGCCTCAAGGTGGGTGTATATCATTACTGAGCTACCCCACTTGCGAACCACGTCGGTTACGCGGTAGTAGGTGAAGTGCATGCCCAGCCTTCCCTGGTACTCTTCTTTATCTGCATACCTCCACCCCTGCCGGAGCATCTCCTCTTTGTAGTATGCCTCCACTTCAGCAGGGGCGGCATCTACAGTGTAAGCCGTAACACGATCAATAGAAGCCTCTGTAACGTTCCAATGTGTTTCCGACTGTTTAGCCCCTGGGAAGATCGGTGGGTGAATGGAATCAGGCCAACGCTCGAATCTTACATCCGCCCAAAAACGTCTGTTTTGCGGTGACGACGATCCATACACATTTAGGACGATGTAACGACGAACGGAGCCTGTTTCTGTGCTGCTTGGCAGAAAGAACTCCAAGTAGCGTCTATCCTGGTGAAGGTTCTCCTTCATGTGTACCCAGCCCCTTCCGGTCAGGGTGTCTATGTAGAAGTTTGCTACCTCGTCAACCGTCCCGCTAACCTCGAAAGAGTACAAACAGTTATCGCTTGGATCGTCTCGACACTTAGTGTCGTCTTTGCGAGCGCCGGGATAGAGGGGCACGTCGGCGATGCCGGTTATAAGAGAACTGACGGCAACTTCATCAGTCGTCACGGTCGGCACCGATATCTCAGGAGCAAGAGACGCAGAGCCTACAGCGTCCCCTGTGCTGTTGCGCCCGCCGCCGGCAACGAGGCCAATCCAAAGTGCGGCTGCCCCCAGCAACGCCACCGCTACTCCAACTGCTATGATACTGCTGATCTTCGTACCGGCTGCAAAGGGACGAGCGAAGTGTCTCATTTTGCCCTCCATGCTTTGGACCCATCTATCTCAGCTAACTTTCTACCCTAATTTCGCCGGAAATTGGTCTAGCCCTCTTCCGGCATCACAGGCGCGGGTTCGGGCTTGAGCAAGAGCACCGACATTGGGGGCAACGTCAAGTAGACCGAGTAGCCACCCCCGGCCCACTCGTCGGCGTGGGCCTGCACGCCCCCCATGTTGCCCAGATTGCTGCCCCAGTAGGCGCCGGCGTCGCTGTTCAGTATCTCCACATAGAAGCCGGCACGGGGAACCGGCACTCGATAATTATAGCGAGGCACAGGCGTAAAGTTGCACACGGCCACCACAAAATCCTCCGGGTCGGCTGCCCGCCGGGCAAAGGCGATCACGCTGTTCTCGCTGTCGTTGGCGACCAGCCACTCGAACCCTCCCCAGCTGTTGTCCACCTGCGAAAGGGCCGGCTCGCTCCCGTAGAGGCGACCCAGGTCGCGCACATAGGCGAGGAGGGCACGATGCGACTCGTGCTGTAGCTCGTGCCAATCAAGCGCGCGCCTCTCGCTCCACTCTTGCCTCTGGCCCAACTCGGCCCCCATAAAGAGGAGCTTTTTGCCGGGGTGGGTGAACATGTAGCCGAGCAAGGCGCGCAGGTTTGCGAACTGCTGCCGACTGTCGCCCGGCATCTTGCTCAGGAGCGATTTCTTCAGGTGTACGACCTCGTCGTGCGACAGGGGCAAGAGGAAGTTTTCGTTGAAAGCGTACATGAGCGAAAAGGTGATCAGGTTGTGGTGGTAGCCGCGATACACCGGGTCGTAGGCCATGTAGTCGAGCATGTCGTGCATCCAACCCATGTTCCACTTGAGGTCAAAGCCCAGGCCACCCAGGAAAGTGGGCCGCGTGACCATCGGCCAGTCGGTCGAGTCCTCGGCCATTGTGAGAGCAGTGGGGTGCTCCATGTGGACCAGTTCGTTGAACCGCTTGAGGAAGTCTATCGCCTCCAGGTTTGCGCGCCCGCCGTAGCGGTTGGGCAGCCACTGGCCCGGCTCCCTGGAAAAATCGAGGTACAGCATCGAGGCCACCGCGTCCACCCGCAGGCCGTCTATGTGGTACTTGTCGAGCCAGAAAAGGGCGTTGGACAGCAGGAAGTTACGCACCTCGTTGCGCCCAAAGTTGAACACCAGCGTGCCCCAGTCGGGGTGCTCGCCCAGGCGGGGGTCGGCGTGCTCGTACAGGTGGGTTCCGTCGAAGTAGTTGAGGCCGTGAATATCTTTGGGGAAATGGGCCGGCACCCAATCGAGGAACACCCCGATGCCGTTGCGGTGGCATGTGTCCACGAAGTACATAAAATCGTGGGGCGTACCATAGCGGCTGGTGACGGCGTAGTAGCCAATCGTCTGGTAGCCCCAGGAGGCATCGAGGGGGTGCTCGGTCATGGGCAGCAGTTCGATATGGGTGAAGCCCATCGTCTTCACATAGTCCACAAGTTCGTCGGCCAGTTCGCGGTAGGTGAGGGGCCGCTCGCGCCCATCCTCCCACTTGCGCCGCCACGAGCCGAGATGCACTTCATAGATGGAAATAGGCGAGTTGAGCGAGTTGTGTGTGCTTCGCTCCGCCAGCCAGTCGCCGTCGCCCCACCCATAGCCTTCCAGCGAGGTCACCACCGAGGCCGTCATCGGGCGCAACTCTGCAAAAAAGCCGTAGGGGTCGGCCTTCTCAGCCGTATAGTCTGCCTGGCGCGATTTGACGCTGTACTTGTACGCCTCTCCCTCGCCCAGTCCCGGCAGGAATATCTCCCAAATACCGGCCCCTGGGTGAAAACGCATCGGATAGACGGTGGGGTTCCAATTGTTGAAGTTGCCGACGACGCTCACCCGCTCGGCGTTGGGTGCCCACACCGCGAAATGCACCCCCCACACCCCTCCCACCTCGCGCAGGTGTGCGCCCAGTCGCTCGTAGGTGCGGTAGTGGCTGCCCTCGGCGAGTAAGTGCAGGTCGAAATCGGACAGGAGAGGGCCGAACGAGTAGGCATCGGACAAGTCAACGAGGTGGCCGTTGGGGTCGACGGCTCGCAGGGTATAGCCGAAGCCGCCGGTTCGAGGGATGATCGCCTCGAAAAAGCCGGCTGGGTGAAGGCGCCACATGTCGTAAGCCTCGCCGTCCTGCACAACAACTTGCAGGGAGGCGGCCCAGGGCAAGTATGCGCGCACCGCCGTCTCCCACTCTTCGCCGCGAGCCTGCTCGTGCGGCCCCAGCGCCGAGAATGGATCAGAGTTGTAGCCCTCGACGATGGAAGCAATAATCTCTGGGGTTAGTTCGGGCATGGTGTCTCCTCTCTGCCGGCCTCTGAGCGTGGAGGCGGTTGCGCCCATTATAAGCCAACCCGGAAGAGACGGAAAGTCGGAGGCATTAACGTAAGTGTTCAGGTCGCCAGACATTACACGCTTATGTAACATAATACCGTATACTTATCAGTAAGATACTCAGTCCCATAAATGAAGGAGCCGTTCCAACATGCAGACAGGTCGCTTTTCGCACTCGCTCAAGAGAGTCATCGCTTGGCTGCCGGCGTCCATGTTTATCCTGGCGATAGCCGCAGTTGCACTGTTCGTAGCCCAACCAGGCTTCGCCGGCGCGCAAGCCGCCTCCACCGGCGCCGGCAGGCCGAAGCTAACCCCTACGGCTTCGGCTACGCCCGGCTGCCCGCCCAACTGGAACGTGGTCAACAGCCCTAATCCCCTCACCAACAACTATCTTTACGCAGTAACGGCAGTTTCCCCCAACGATGTGTGGGCAGTGGGCTTCTACTATCACTACAACGGGGGTGGGCAGGGCGGCTCGTTGACGGTTCACTGGGATGGCACGCAGTGGACTCAGGTTGTCAATCCGGCGCCTCTCATAAGCAGGCTTTACGGCGTGGATGCGGTCTCCTCCAACGATGTGTGGGCAGTCGGCTATTTTCAAGCCTCGGGCAACAGCCTGCCCCAGACCCTTATACTGCACTGGGACGGCGCACAGTGGGCCATCCTGCCCAGCCCCAACCGCGTCGGCTCCAACGAACTGTTGGCGGTCACTGCTATCTCCTCAGACGACGTGTGGGCGGTGGGCGACACCCCCGGCAATCACGGAACCCTTACTGAGCACTGGAACGGCAGCTACTGGGCTATCGTCCCCAGCCCCCCTGAAAGTTTCGGCGACGACTTTCTCCTAACCGCCGTAGATGCGGTCTCCCCCAACGATGTGTGGGCGGTCGGATACGAAGACCGAGGCATCGGCTCCAGCAGGACCCTCATTGAACACTGGAACGGCACGCAGTGGTCTATCGTCCCCAGCCCGAACCCAGGGGCCTATTACGGCAGTCTCTACGGGGTAGCAGCCGTTGCTGCCGATGATGTGTGGGCCGTAGGAGCCTACTCGAACGATGGCGGCTCCACTTATCCCACCCTCATGCTGCACTGGGACGGCACCTCGTGGAATGTGGTACCGGGCAACAGCAGTAATTCGTTCAACAGCTTACGCGGCATCTCAGCCGTCTCCTCGACCGACATCTGGGCGGTGGGCCTGACAACCGACTGTAGCCTCTGCCTGACCTTTAACACGCTCATTGAGCACTGGGATGGTACGAGTTGGAGCGTGGTTCCCAGCCCCAACGGTAGCAATGAGTTCAACCGTCTGAGAGGCGTGGCCGCAGTGTCCGCGAACGATGTGTGGACCGTAGGCTACTCCGACCAGTACAACTACCCCTACCTGTCGAGCACTCTCATCGAGCGGCATACCTGCGCCCCGCCTCCCACCGTCACCGGAACCCCTCCAACGGCCACCGCTACCGCCACTCAACCGGCCACCGCCAGCCCCACTGCTTGCAACGTGTCCAACTCCAACTACACAATCTCCGCATCGGTGGGGGCAACGGTCGTAGCGGCTACCACCGATATAGGTCTACATTGCGACGATTGCACCCGGACTGTAGCCTTGCCGTTTGCATGGTCCTTATACGGGCAGAGCTTCAACAGTGTGATCGCAGGCTCCAACGGCACGCTGGGCTTCGCGGCCAACAGCAATCACTGGAACGTCACCTGTATGCCGAGCCAGGAGTTCAACTACGCCATCCTCCCGTACTGGCAAGACCTTCATCTTGATCCGGCGGGTGGGGGTTGCCCCGGCTGCGGTATCTTCACCTCGGTGGAGGGGAGCGCGCCAAACCGCATCTTCAATATCGAGTGGCGCGCCAGGGACTACTTCTACACCGCCGTCGTAAACGTTGAGGTACGCCTGCACGAAGACAATTCCAACTTCGAGATCATCTACGGCTCAGTCCCATCCGGCTCCAACCAGCAGGTAACAGTAGGCGTCCAGAAGGACCTCGGTTCGCGATATACCCAGTACGTGTGCGAGAATATGGCCGGCATCCTCACGAACGGCACAATGCTCACATTCAGCCTGCCGCCGTGCGGAACCCCCAGTCCCGGTACTCCATTGCCCACAAGCACCGCGACGGCTACCGCCGGCAGCACCTCCACACAGACTGCCATTGCCACAGGGACCATGACGGCTATCGTAGGCAGCACCTCTACTTGGACTGCCACTGCCGTAGCGAGCAGCACCTCCACTCGGACTGCCACTGCCGTAGCCACTGCCGTCGCGAGCAATACCCCTCCGCAAGCCACAGGGACTGCGACCCAGCCCGCCACAGCAGCCCCCAGCAACACAAGCACAGCGCAGCCCGCGACCTCTACGCCCGTCAACACAGTTACGCCTACAACCTGCGCCATCACCTTCACAGACGTGCCGCCGGGCAGCACTTTCTACACCTTTATCAGATGCCTTGCTTGCAGAGGCATAGTCTCAGGCTACCCGGACGGCACCTTCCGACCCGGGGCGCCTGTAACCCGGGGGCAGATATCTAAGGTAGTCTCCAACGCCGGCGGCTTCGAGGAAGACCCCGGCGCGCAGATATATCAGGACGTGCCGCCCGGCAGCCCCTTCTACCCCTGGGTCAATCGCCTGTCCAGGAGAGGTCATATGGGCGGCTACCCCTGCGGCATCAGGCCGGAAGAACCATGCATAGCTCCCAACAACATGCCATACTTCCGCCCGTCTGCCGGCGCAACCAGAGGGCAGCTTGCCAAGATAGTAGCCAACGCCGCCGAGGTGACAGGCACACCAACCGGCCTGTTCTACACGGACGTGCCTGGGGATAGCCCCTTCTACGTTTGGATAATGCGTCTGACCAACCTCGGAGTGATGGGAGGGTACCAGTGTGGCGGCGAAGGAGAGCCTTGCGACGCACAGAACCGCCCTTACTTCAGGCCGGCAGGGGCCGTGACGAGAGGTCAGGCAGCTAAGATAACGGCAAACACCTTCTTCCCCAACTGTCAGGCGCCGTAGACGAAGCCGTAGGCATACGGGTGTAACAGGGAGAAACGCGAGAACAAGGGGGTAAGCTGAAAACTTGCCCCTTGTTCTGCTGAAAGAGCACGCTGAGAAGGTGCCAGGGACGAGAGCCACATACTCCGAGGTGCAGACTTCCTCAGCACCAAGTTTGAACAATTCCTACCTCTACTGCATCTCTACACAGCGCGACTTCGCAACCTGATCTTACGCAGCTGTGAAGCCAGATAGAAGCCGAAGGTCAGGCCAAGCATCGTATGTTGAATTGCCTTCAGCAGGGGATTGGTCAAGTCCATGAACCAGGGAACGTTGATGAGCGGAGTGATTACGTAGAAGTTGAGCGGCCAAGATATAAACCCAAGCGCCCCACAGAAGATTATGGTCGCTGCGCTCGATGAATACAGCGTAGGCACTGCTGCTACTGTGGCAGCCACTATAACGCCCAAAGCTATCGAATAGAAGATGTGCGCGCTTACGCCTACTAAGATGTCAGCCATGTCATCTATTTTCACCGTCGGCGTTTGCTGGGGCACTCCGGCAATCGTAAGGGGTGGGCCGAAGAAGTTATTGCCTGTTATCAGCGCAGCCAACATCTCAGACAAAGCAAAGACGATGCCCGCGATAATTCCGCCGAAAGCGCCGTGCTTGATGGCCCAACCGCTGTTCTCTACGCCTTCTATGCCGGCCAACTCAACGTTCGCCCGTGCCATGATTGCGCCTCCTTTACATGCTACATGCCATCTACGACATTGTCATGTAAGGCACACATACCGACACACTTCTTGTTGTTATCTCCCTTCCGGCAACTTTCCATGCAGCCCGTGTGCAGATAACGAATAGTGAATTTGCTGCAAGGCGATACGGGTCTGTGTTCTGACTGTGCCGACCGGCTCACCCAGTCTTTCAGCTATCTCCCTCTGCGTCAACCCCTCCAGATAGGCCAACGCAAGCGATTGCTGCTGGGAGCCGGACAACTCGCGCACAGCATCCTGCACTACCCGGCTCTCTGTGGCAATGTGCGCCTGCTTGGGCAGACCAGGCCCGCCGACTACAGCAACCGGCATGAAAAAGTCTGCTTTAATGGGCTCAGCAAGAGGCGGATCAGAGGCCATAGCATCGGCTTTGGACCTACGGAGCGCGTCTATGGCCTTACTGTGTACCATAGACAGCAGCCGGCAAGAGAAGTCGCCGTGCAGCGATAAGGAGGCATGTGGGCGGCTCCATATATCGAGGAAGGTGTCATGCACTACCTTTTCAGCCGGAAAATCATCGCGTACAATTTTCAAGGCCAATCCGAAGCAAACATGTATGTAGCGGTCGTAAAGCTCCTCGATGGCTGTTGTACTGCCGGCGGCCACGTCTTTTATCAACTGTTCATCGCTCATACTCTACACCCTGAAGGATCCGTTCTGAAAACGAGCCGTTCAGCTTCACCGATGTCGGCAAAACTGAACGGCTCCATGTAGGGCTATCTACTCTTTGGCTTGAAGAGCAACGTGAGGACACCTGTTCCCAGGATGCCCAGACCAAGCACAACCAGCCAAAGAGTATCTTGCCCGTTGCCGCCGGTATGGGGCATGCCGGGAGAGGAGTTGTCCGGCTTACCACTTACAGGGGCTACGGTCATCATGCCCTTCATGCCGAAAAAGCGTTCGGCTCCAAGCGGGCTGAAGAATTCATAATTACCGGGCGCATCGGGCGCCGTGAAGACGAAGTAGGCGTCTTCCTTCGGCTTCACCTCGCCCTTGAGAGCTATCGGACCTGTGGGCAGCTTGACGGCAAAGCCCGCCACCGGCACACCCGTGTTGACGATATGCACAGCTACCTTCCGTCCCGCGCCTACCGTAAAGGTGCTGGGATAGTAGTTGAAGTCGTGCGTCTGTAGGGTCACTACCTGAGCGCCTGCGGGTGCAGTATGCACAGGAGCCATCATTGCTGATTCGGGGATCATGCCCGTTTCGACCTGCTGCGGATCGGCCATGACCATGTTGGGAGCTGCTCCCTCTTGGCCGGGCTGCGGCAAGGCAAAGGCGATAAGCGCATCGCCCGGCAGATAGCTCTTGCCCCCGGAGTCGGCACGCTCGCGAGCGTTACCGCCGAATGCCATTACCACGTATTCGCGCCCGCCTACGGCATACACAGCCGCCGAGCCATTGGCCCCGCCTACGCTCGCTGCGTCATTTTTGTACTGCCACAGCACAGCGCCGCTCTTAGCATCCAGCGCATCAAAGTGGCCGTCTCCCTCGCCGAGGAAAACAAGGTCTCCTGCTACTACCACGCCGGAAACCGTCTTCTGAGGCGTTTTGACCTTCCATGCTATCTTACCGGTTGTGGTGTCCACTGCATCGAACAGGCCATACTTGTCTATGCCCGGCATCTGGGCCTCGGCGCCTGTCGAACCGAGGCTGTTCACCTGTTCCTGCATGGCATGATATAGCCAGGGAGCGTAGCCGCCCGCCGGTATGTAGGAGTACTTGGTGCGAGGGCTGTAGGCCCCTGCCGACCACTCCGGCCCCGACTCGAAGCCGGGCTGTATCAGGATCGGCTGCTCTTGGGGTGGTGTAAAGATCGGCCCGGACTGCATACCGGGTGGGGTCTTTTCAACCGCGTGCGGGATCAGAGGCTCGGTAGCGGGCACCGGCTGGGTCTTTGAGGCGTTCTGAAAGGCGGGTCCCGCAGGCACCGGCACTTCCGTTACGTCGTATAGAGGCTTGCCGTCTCGACGGTCGAGGATAAAGTAGAAGCCGTTCTTATTGGCGTGCCCGATGGCGGGGATTTGCCCGCCGTTACGCTCCATCGTAAAGAGGTGCGGGGGCTGCACGGCATCGTAGTCCCACAGGTCATGGTGTACTTCCTGGAAGTGCCACCTGTAAGTGCCGGTGTTGAGGTCGAGGGCCACGATAGAGGTAGCGAACAAGTTGTCGCCTGCGCGCATGGAGCCGTTCTCGTCGGGCGCGGCGTTGCCGGTGGTGATATAGAGCAGGCCGAGAGCAGGGTCAATGGCGGGAGTGGACCAGACGGTCGCGCCGCCTGTTTTCCAGGAGTCGCCGGCCCAGGTATCGTTGCCCAGTTCGCCGGGTCCGGGCACGGTATAGAAGCGCCAGAGCATCTTGCCGGTATCTGCGTCATAAGCCGATACGTGGCCGCGCACCAGGAACTCGCCGCCGGACGCGCCGATGATTACCTTGCCGTCCACATAGGCGGGGGCCATCGTTTCGGTCCACTTGTTGTGCCAGTCGTCCACTGCTATTTTCCAAACGACGTTGCCGCTGTTTGCATCGAGGGCCACCAGGGTGGCGTCCAGCCTGCCGATGAACACTTTTCCCTTGCCCACCGCCACGCCCCTGTTTACCTGGCCACAGCAGATATGCAGGTCGGAGAGCTTGGGCATATCGGTGGGGTTGTAGGTCCACTTGAGAGCGCCGGTAGCCGCGTCGAGGGCGAATACGTGGTCATGCGGGGAGGTAACGTACATCGTGCCGTCTACTACTATCGGCTGTGCTTCAAACGAGGTCGCCATGTTGGCTACGTTGGTGTGGAATATCCAGGCAGGCTTTAGTTGAGCCACGTTGGACGGGTTGATCTGGTCGGTGTCAACGTAACGCATGCCGCCCAGGTCGTTGCCGTAGTAAGGCCAATCGAGCTTGTCCGGGGCCGCAGGGGGCTGAGAAGGAGGGTTGGAAGGCGGTTCAACTGCCTGGATGCTGTAGCGCGCCACCGGGTTCGACCAGTTGAACCCAATGCCGACATCGGCCTTACCGCTGATGCCGGGGGACAGGCCGATGGGCTGCTGCGGATTGGTCTGGGGACCGTGCATCATGCCCTTGAACGGCGGGCCGGGCACGTCGGCGGCCAGTTCGGTATTCTCCTCGGTGCCTGCATCATAGGCAGAGGTCTCTTTGCTAGCCGTGCCGGAAAGAGCCATGTTGTCGAGACCGGTAAAAGCATCGTTGGTCTGCACCAACATCGTGACCGCCGAGAGCACGTCACCGTCCCTG
>JBBSIX010000088.1:0-11029 GCA_038231875.1 Chloroflexia bacterium
CGTGGTGGACGAACTGGGCAGCCGTCAAGCGTTGAGCCACGTCTACAATATGATCCAAAACGGCACCGGCGCGGACCGCCAGATGGAGGTATATCGTAAGACAGGCAACCTCAACGACGTTGTGGACTACTTGATTGAGAACACGATGGAGGGCATCGAGTGGGAAGGGTACTCACGTTAGGCGCTTTTATTACAAACAGGAGGAAACTAAAAACGTATGAATAAACCAGTAACAGTGGCCGTCACGGGCGGCGCGGGACAGGTAGCCTACAGCTTGCTGTTCAGGCTCGCCAACGGCGAGGTGTTCGGCCCCGACACGCCCGTGAACCTTATCATCAAGGAGATACCGGAGTTCGTGGGCACGCTGGAAGGGGTCAAGATGGAGCTTGAGGACTGCGCCTTTCCCCTGCTGGGCATGGTGACGATCACCGACAGCGATACCGAAGCGTTCAATGGAGCGAACTGGGCTTTGCTGGTGGGCGCCTCTCCTCGCAAACCGGGGCAGGAGCGCAAAGACCTTTTGCAGGCCAACGCAGCCGCCTTCCGCGACCAGGGCAGCGCGATCAACAAAACGGCGGCGGACGACATCCAGGTGCTGGTGGTGGGCAACCCCTGCAATACCAACTGCCTGATCACCATGCATCACGCGCCCGACGTGCCCCGCGACCGCTTCGCCGCCTTGACCCGCCTCGACCAGAACCGCGCTATGGCCCAACTTGCCATGAAGTCGGGCCAGCCGGTGTCGGAGGTGACGCGCATGACGATCTGGGGCAACCACAGCGCCACCCAGTACCCGGACTTCGAGCACGCCCGCATCGAGGGCAAACCCGCCGAAGAAGTCATAGACGACCGCCAATGGCTGGAGAACACCTTTGTGGAAACGATCCAGAAGCGAGGGGCGGCTATCCTGGCGGCGAGGGGCAAGTCGAGCGCCGCTTCCGCCGCCAACGCGATCTTGGACCATGTACGCAGCGCCCTATTCAAGACGGAAGGGGACAACTGGTTCAGCGCGGGCATCGTCTCTGACG
Organism: Chloroflexia bacterium; assembly: GCA_038231875.1. Taxonomy (GTDB): domain Bacteria; phylum Chloroflexota; class Chloroflexia; order QHBQ01; family JADMIH01; genus JADMIH01. The sequence continues at coordinate 1,029 of JBBSIX010000088.1, forward strand.
GCAACCCCTACGGCATACCAGAGGGCTTGATCTTCTCCTTCCCCTGCCGCTCGGACGGAGGCCGCCACCCCTACAAGATCGTGGAGGGGCTGGACCTGTCCAGCTACGCACGGGGCAAGCTGGAGACCACGACGGAGGAACTGCTCTCCGAACGAGCGGACATCAGCGAATTGTTGTAGAATAGAACAGCAGCCGCGCGGCGGCCGCACGGCGAGGTTACGGCAGCGTTGCCCCTACCATCGGCATGTGGTAGGGGCATCCTTGTGCCTTATTTCACAAAATCTGCAAAAGCGGGTACAATATCGGGTAATGGCCGATTGCCGGCCGCAAAATAGAAACTCTAGAGAGGGAGGGGACGGGATGAAAATAGGTGTCCCTAAAGAGATCGCCGACAACGAAACACGGGTGGCCCTTGTGCCGGACACGGTAGCACAACTGGTCAAAAAGGGCCTTGAAGTGGTGGTCGAGAGCGGTGCGGGTGAACAGGCTTCTTACCTGGACGAAGCGTACAAAAAGGCGGGGGCGTCCATCGCCTCCGGCCCCCAAGCCGTATTCGGGGAGGCCGACCTGATTTGCAAGGTGCAGCGTCCTATGATGAACGAGCATGTGGGCCTGAGCGAGCTTGCCATGATGAAGCCGGGCACTGTGCTGGTTACTTTCTTTCAACCGCTCGTGAACCACCAACTGGTGCAGGAGCTTGCCGACGCGGGCATCACCAGCTTCAGCATGGACGCTATTCCCAGGATCACCAGGGCGCAGAGCATGGACGCCCTCTCCTCGATGAGCACGGTGGCCGGGTACAAGGCGGTGCTGATCGGGGCCAACGCCCTGGGCAGGTTCTTTCCGCTGTTGATGACGGCGGCAGGCTCTGTCCCCCCGGCGCGGGTGTTTGTGCTGGGCGCGGGCGTGGCCGGCCTCATGGCAATCGCCACCGCACGCCGCCTGGGGGCCGTCGTTGAGGCGTTCGACGTGCGCCCCGCCGTGAAAGAGCAGGTGGAGAGCCTCGGTGCCAAGTTTGTGGAGATGCCGCTTGAGGAGAAGGCCGAGACCGCTGGAGGGTACGCCACCCAGCTTTCCGAGGAGGCCCACCGGCGCGAGGTGGAACTGCTGCACAAGCACGTGAAAGACTCGGACGTGGTGATCACCACCGCTCTGATACCGGGCAGGCCCGCCCCTGAGCTTGTCACCGAGGATATGGTGAAGGATATGAAGCCGGGTTCGGTGATAGTGGACCTGGCGGCTGAGAACGGAGGCAACTGCACCCTCACAGAACCGGGTTGCGACTTCCTGCGCCACAACGTGCGTATCCTCGGCCCGATTAATATCCCGGCCGGCATGCCGATTCATGCCAGCCAACTCTACTCTAAGAACATCGCCAACCTGTTGAACCTCATGGTCAAGGATGGGCAGTTCCAGCCCGACTACAGCGACGACGTGGTGGCGGGAACCTGCATCACCCGCGACGGCACAATCGTCCACCCTGCGGTCAAGGTGGCTGTCGAAGCTAATTTAGCCGGGAGCAAGGCTGTATAGAAGTTTGAAAGGAGAACAGAGTGCTTGTATCGCTCATGTTGAGTTTGGCCGCGCCCGCCGCGCAGGAGCCGGTGAGACCGGAGGTGGACCCGCTTATCGTGGTGCTCACGGTCTTTATCCTGTCGGTATTCCTGGGCTTCGAGGTTATCTCTAAAGTGCCCACGACGCTGCACACGCCCTTGATGTCGGGCACGAACGCCATACACGGCATCGTGCTTGTGGGGGCGATCATCGTGGCAGGGGCATACGATGCCACGTTGGCTACTATCCTGGGGTTCATCGCGGTGATATTCGCGGCGGGCAACGTGGTGGGCGGCTTTGTGGTGACGGACCGCATGCTCCAGATGTTCAAGAAAAGGCCCCAACCGGGAGGTAAAAAGTAAGCTATGGGCGGTCTGAACTTACCCAATATCTATATCGAACTGGCCTATCTCGTGACGGCCGTATGCTTCATCATCGGCTTGAAGCGGCTGTCGTCGCCGGCCACCGCGCGTTCGGGCAATCAGCTGGCGGCAGTGGGCATGTTGATCGCGGTGGTCGCCACTCTGTTCAACCAGAACGTGCTTAATCCCTGGTATATCGTGATCGGCTCGGTCATAGGCGGGGCAATCGGCTTTGTGCTGGCGCGCCGGGTCGAGATGACGGCCATGCCCCAGATGGTGGCCCTGTTCAACGGCATGGGCGGCGGGGCTGCGGCCCTCACCTCCACTTCGGAGTACCTCAAGCTGCTGAACAGCGGGGGCGCCATACCGCTCGATACGGCTATAGCTACTATCCTGGGTGTAGTGATAGGCACGATCAGCTTCTCCGGCAGCATCATCGCGCTGGGCAAACTCCAGGGGTTCATCTCCTCCAGCCCGATCACATATAAAGGGCAGCAGGTGGTGAACGCGGGCATCGGCCTGCTGATCCTGGCGTTGGCCGTGTTCCTCCTGTTCGTGCCTGGGCTGCTGCCTCTGGTAGCGATGATCGCCCTCGCCCTGGTGCTGGGGGTGGCTATCGTGCTGCCTATCGGCGGGGCCGATATGCCGGTGGTGATTTCGCTGCTCAACTCGTTCACGGGTCTTGCGGCTGCCTTCACCGGCTTTGTCCTGCGCTCCAACGTGCTGATCATCAGCGGCGCGCTGGTGGGCGCATCGGGCACGCTGCTTACCCAACTGATGGGCAAGGCGATGAACCGCTCGGTGACTAACGTGCTGTTCGGGGCGTTCGGCACGGCAGGCGAGGTTGTGGCCTCCACCACCTCGGCTTCCGGCAAGTCGGTGCGTGAGGTGACGGTGGACGATGCGGCCACGCTGCTCGGTTACGCCAACCAGGTGGTGGTGGTGCCGGGCTACGGGCTGGCGGTGGCCCGCGCCCAGAACGCGGTGCGCGAGCTTGCCGATGTCCTTCAGGAGAAAGGCGTGACGGTCAAGTACGCCATCCACCCTGTGGCGGGGCGTATGCCGGGGCACATGAACGTGCTGCTGGCCGAGGCCGACGTGCCCTACAACCAGCTTTTCGAGATGGAGGATATCAATTCCGATTTCAGCAACACCGACGTGGCCCTGGTGATCGGGGCGAACGACGTGGTGAACCCGGCGGCTCGCAACGACAAAAGCAGCCCGATCTACGGCATGCCGATCCTGGACGTTGACAAGGCGCAGAACGTGATCGTGATGAAGCGCAGCATGCGTAGCGGCTTCGCGGGCATTGAGAACGAACTGTTCTACGAGCCAAAGACCAGCATGCTCTTTGGAGATGCCAAAGAGACGGTGGAGCAACTGGTCGCCTCGGTGAAACAGCTATAGAGGGTTGCACAGCCGGCAGTAAAGTCCAGGCCGCATGCAGAGAGTTTGAGGAGTAAAGCCTTTAGATGGATATTCTAGCTGAAGTAGAGCAAGAGGCCGAGGAAGCCCCGCCCGCGCCCAGAGCTGTGCCGGTGGAGCGCTCGGTTGATCAAATGCTGTACGACTGCGCCGTGATCGGGGGCGGCCCCGCCGGGCTGTCGGCGGCTATCTACATGGGCCGCATGCGGCGCAGCGTGATCGTAGTGGACGACGTTGAGGGTCGCTCCACATGGCACCAGGTGAACCGCAACTACCTGGGCTTTCCCAACGGCGTGCATGCCACCGCCCTGCGCGAGGTAGGCGAGAAGCAGGCGAAGGAGTACGGGGTGCGTTTCCTCCGGGCCTGCGCTACCGAGGCGTGCTACGAGGGCGAAGGCCGCGATCGCGTGTTTACGGTCGAGACCAGTCGAGGGCCGGTGCAGGCGCGCACCCTTATCCTTTGCACCGGTGTGACCGACAGCTTCCCGGAGTTCGAGGGCAGCGAAGAGTGCATCGGTAAGTCTATGTTCTGGTGTATTATCTGCGACGGCTACGAGGCGATAGGCAACCGGATCGTGGTGCTGGGGCACAACGATCGGGCGGCGTCGCTGGCCCTGCAACTGCTGGTCTTTACCGACCGGGTGACGCTGGTGTCGTGGGACAGGCCGTTCAACCTGCCCGGCGAAATGATGGAGCGGCTGACCGCGCACGGTGTAGAGACCCACGACTCGACTTGCAGTTTTCTTACCTATTCTAATGGGCAACTATCGGAGATTGAGCTACAGGATGGCTCCAAGCTCCAGCTTGACATGGTATTCGTAGCTCAGTGGATTGAGCCAAATACGCAACTAGCCAAGCAGTTAGGCCTGTATCTGGACGAGCACGGTTATATAGCGACCGATACAAACGACTTGACCAACCTTGAGGGAGTGTATGCTGCGGGTGACGTGACCAGATTGCACAATCACCAGGTGACAAGCGCCGTACACGAAGGCGGCATGGCGGCTGCTGCGGCCAATTATTACCTGTATGAGGATTGGCAAAAAGAGTAGGCGCATGGTTGGCTAAGGGCGCAAGGTTAGAGCGCCTTTGGCTCATGCAAAAGAGCGCTTTTTGGTTGACCGCAAGGCCGATAAGTGGTATAGTTGGCTGGGTCAAGCTGCCTGATAGTCAGGCGTGGAGAGGAGGCAGACATCTTGATACCTGCCAAGAGCAGAGAGCGAAAATGCAGCACCTGTAGGCATTACCAACCATCCCCGTTGTGGCGTAAAGGCTGGTGCCGCAACCCCCTCTTGTACGATAGAAACACCAATCATCTCGTAGAGGCCGACAGCCTCGCCTGCAACCGCACTTTTATTGATTACTGGGAGCCGATAGAAGGCCCGTCTCCGGCGGCCACCTCCGGGCGAACCCGTCCGCGCATCGCCCCTTCCGTGTCCCTTGATGCAGTTGACAAGCAGGGCAACCGAGGCAAAGTAAGCGAAAACACCCCCGCGATGGGCAACGCCGTACCTCCCAAGCAGGTACTCAACCTCAAAGCTACCCCCAGGCGGTCGCCCTTCGCCGACCTGCGCGTAGGCGACGACCTGCTGGACGACGAACCGGCTGATTTCGATCCCAAAGCCACCCAGCAGATAGAGGAAGTAGAGGCGCCCGTTGCGGCCCCTGGGCGCGGGCCGGGCAGGGCGGTGCGGAGTAAGCGCGCAGCAGGGGGGGCTGCCGGCGTGTGGACTCGCCCTGTGCCTTTTATACGCACACCGCTGTGGCTGGCGCTGGCGCTGCTGGCGGTTGTTTCGGCGCTGGGGGGCGGGGTTTTCCTGGCGCGGCAGAACCTGGCGGTCAGGCCCACCCCTGTGCCCACCGTAGTACAGGCCACTGTGCCGCCCGCTACCCCCACAGGCTTCGGGGATGCCACCGCCACCCCCCCGCCTCAGCCCACTACCCCGCCTACCAAGCCGCCTCCTCCGCCGCCCTCCAACGTTATCGCGGTGGGAGGCTTTGTGCAGGTAGCCAACTCCCGTACAGGCTTGTCGGTGCGCGACAAGCCCAGCGTTAGCGGCAGTAAAAAGCTCACCGTGCTGCCCGACGGCACAAAGGCTCACGTAGTGGACGGTCCTGTGACGGCAGACGGCTACACATGGTGGAAGCTGGACCGCTTCGACAGCAAAAATCCCGCGACCACAGGCTGGTCGGTAAGCAATTTCCTCACGCCTATCCCGGCTCCATAGAGCTTCTGGGGAGGGGTATAGTAGACATTGTAGGGGGAGAGTCCGCCTACGGTTGGCGAAGTTGCCTCCTGACACGGATGAAGCTGAGGACGGCGAAGAAGGTTCCCAGGGCGAACAGGCTCAGGAGTACCGCCGGGAAAGGCACGTCGCCTACCCAGTAGCTGGGGCTGGGTATACCCCCGCGCAGCATCACCACCTGCAAGCTCTGGATGCCGTAGGTCACGGGCAAGGCATACGACACGGCTCGCACCGGCGGCCAGATCGCCTCGATACGTAAGAAGAAGCCACTGAAAAAGACCGACGTGAGTAGTACCAGCATAGACAACTGCACCGCCTGGCTCTCCGACTTGGAGATGGTGGATATAAACAGCCCCAGGCCCACCGAGGCGTAGACCACCAGCAGCAGCGTCAGCACGAGCAGCACCCAATCGCCCAGGATGGGCACTCCCAGGCTGAACCTGAAGCCCCCAATCGTCAGTTCGTTGCTCATCATCAGGAGCAGCACCCCAGCGATAACGGTCAGCATCAGGATAAAGCTCACATACTTGCCCACCAGTATCTCTTTGGGGCTGACTGGGGAGACCCTGAAAAGCTCCACCGTGCCCAGCATCCGTTCGCGCACCATCGAGAGGGCGGCCAGCGTAATAGCGATATGCTGCAAAAGCAGCACCAGTACGCCCGGCGCATAGAAGGAGGTGAACCCGGCGGCCACAGGCGCTTTGTTCTCTGTGGCCGGGTAGAACGGCGATGCCAGCACTAGAGGGTTGATGGTCTGAAACTGCTGCGTCAAGCGGTCCAGCGTGTCCAGGTCGGTACGCACCCGCCCCAGCCGCTCGGCCACCACACTCCGGTCGGGGATCGGCCCTTTCAGTTCATCGTTGAGAGCCTGTAGGTCGGCGGACATGCGGTTGACGGCGTTGCTGCCGTTCTCTATGTTCACCTGCTTGGGGTCCTGGGGGGAGGCGGGCTTCACCAGCGTGGTGTCGGAGGCGGTAAGCTGGGAGAGCAGCCCCAGGGCAAGCTGCAAGTTGGCAGTGGAGCCTTGCATAGACTTCACCTGGCTGTTCGCCTCGTCCAATTCCCCCGCGCCCACCCGTGTCTCCACAGTCGCCAGGGAGTTCCTGATGCGGGTTAGGGCCGAGTGGATGCTGCCGGCGCTCTCCTGGCTCTGGCCGGCGATGGTCGCTATTGTCTGCTTGTTGATCTCGTTGATGTACAGGAAGGAGAGGTAGGTAATCCAGTCGCGGCGCAAGGGGTCCACCTCGTTGAAGAAGATCGGCACGCGCACCTGCGACCCCGATGAAATCTGCTGAGAAGCATCTTTCGGCACCACAATCACCAGGTCTACCTCTCTCTGCTTGAGACGGCTGACTGCCTCCTCCTGGTTTGTGGTCAACCCGGCGATGGTCAGTTGGTTGCCCACCAGCTTCTGGTAGTCCTCGATATTCCGGGAGTAGCCTCCTGTTTCGGGCACCACCAGCATCGCTGTGAGGTGGCTGCTTTCGCCCTGGTAGCCCGCGCCGAAAAGGAACAGGATCAGAAACGGCCCCAGTATCAACGACAGCACCAGGCGAGGTTGTCTTCGCACCTCGTTGATCTCTTTGGTGACGAAAGCCCCGGCCCGTATAAAGCGCATCCAAAACCTGTTCATTAGCCTCCGACCCCTTCGTCCGACTCCTCCAGCCCGACCTCGCCCCGCGCCTCGGCGTCCTGCTGCATCAGCACTACGAACACGTCGTCAAAGCTTGGCTTGTACTCCTCTATTCGATGCACCTCAACGTTGTTGGTGTTGAGCACATCCAGAATATGGGGGATAGCCGCACCCGCCTCATGCACGCTGACCCTGATCTGCCGCCGGGAAACCGGCTGCACCTCTTTTACGATCTCAAGCTCGGTGAGGTTGTGTACTGTAGCCAGCGTAAACCCCACTGCCTCCACGTTCACCATGTCGCCTCCGTAGGCCAGGCGGCGCAGGCCGGCGGGGGTATCTATGGCCACCAGCCTGCCGTTGCGTATCACCCCCACGCGGTCGCAGTACTCACTCTCGCCGACGTATTGGGTTGTAATGAACAGGGTGCGGCCCTCGTCGCGCAGCCGCCGAAACTCCTCCCAGAATTTGTTCCGCAGCACAGGGTCTATGCCTGCCGTCGGCTCGTCTATAAAGACCAAAGGCGGGTTATGGAGGAGGGCGGTGGCAAGCTCAATGCGGCGCTGCATGCCGCCCGATACATTCTCGGTGAGGCGGTTGCGTGCCTCCCACAGCTCAACGAACCGTAGCATCTCGGCTACCCTGGGTTTGCGTGCCTTCGCGCTCATGCCGTACAGCGAGGCGACGAAGTTGAGGTTTTCCTGCACCGTGAGGTTGGGGTAGAGCACAAAGAGTTGGGGCATGTAGCCGAACCTCTCCTGCACGCGCCGCTCAGGGTGGGTGGGCCGCATTCCCATAACCCGGATGTCCCCCTCGGTCGGCTCGTACACCCCGGTCAGGAGGCGTATAGTGGTGGTCTTGCCGGAGCCGCTCGGCCCGATAAAGCCGAATATCTCCCCCCGCTGCACGTCGAAGCTCAGGTTCTCCACTATCGTGTGGTCGCCGACTCTCTTTGTGACCCCCCGCACCTGGATCATCGGCTCCATCGCGGCGGGCATAACGGGCTGCGCTGCTGTATCAAGACCAGCTGCTGTAGTCTGGGCGGTGGACGGAGGGGGGTTGGTCATGGCGGGCTAAAGCTCCGGTTCCTCGGCCTCGCCGGTGATCTCCTGCGTATAGGTCGCCAGGTCGTTGAGGGTGCAGTTGAGCGTTACCTGGCTTGGGCCTTCCTCCTGTATCAGGTCAACGGGGATAACCCGGTCCAGTTCGTCCGCCTCGTCGGAGCGGCCAATAAAGGCGTACACTTGATCGTCGTCGCCGGTAAGCACCTCGTCCACCACGCCCCAGCGACCGTCCAGGCACCAGACCTCGGTGCCCTGGCTTAGGCTCAGTTCGCCCTCCATCAGGTTGGATACTTCCATCACCGGCATGATCGGCTCCAGCAGGGTAGCCGGGAAGACATCGGCGCCTGGGGCGGCGCCCTGCGGGAACTCCCAGTCGCCGGTGACGGCGGGCATGCGCTCCTCCTCGTAGTCGGGCAGGTCGTCTATTTCGTCGGGGGTCATGTTGATGGTGAGCACGTTGCCTGGGGCCTCGGACAGCGCGCTTACCGGCACCAGCGCCCGGCGCGATACAAAGCCCTCGGTCGCCATCACGATCTCATGCACGCGGTTCTGCTCGTCTACCACCACCCGGCGCAGCACGCCTGCGCGCTCACCGGTCGGGTAGCGAATTTCGGTATCAAGGTCGAATCTCAAAGTTACACTCCTCCATCAAGTAGTCTGTCAACTATCGCCAAAAAGAGCAGGTGGGGAGATACCCCGCCGTGTCCCAGCCCTCTTATGTCAGTTGCAGGGCCAGGGCAGCGCAGGCCACCATGCCCTCCATCATCATACTAATCGAGATACGCTCATCCACGGTGTGGATCACGTGCTCATAGCCTGGGCCGAAGCCGATTACCTCCATCCCTTTGGGCACGAAGTAGCCGGCATCGGTGGCGAAGGGCCACATCTCTGTTTCTACTTCGCGGCGCAGAGCGGCATTCAGGATGCTTTTGGCTTGGGAGGCGAACGGGCTGTCGGAGGGGGCGCCGAAGGCGCCGTGCCCGCTCAAGCGCCGCGTCACCCCAGTATAAGTGGTGAGCACAAGGTCGAGTATGTCAGCCGTGCCCGTAGCGCCCTCCTCCAGGGCAGCCTCCAACAGTGCCCTTACCAGAGGCAGCACCCGCTCCGGGGTGTCGGCGGGAGTGTTCCTCACGTCGAGCACCACCGTGCATTGGCCGGGAACCACGTTCTTGCTTGTTTGGTCGGTTGTAAACAGGGTGGGCGCTACCGAAGTCGGCCCCAGGCCGGCATGTTCGGGATCGATCTCAAAGGTCATCTTCTCTACCGATTGTAAGAATCGCGCCATTGAGTACAACGGATTAACCCCCGATTTCGGTACGCTTGCATGCACCGATCTGCCCGTTACCGTCACCACGATCTCGATGCGGCCTCTGTGCCCCAGCGCCAAGCGGTTGTACGACGGCTCGCCTATCACAACGTAGTCCACTTGCCGGTTGTCGGCCAGCACCGAACTGCCGATACCTCCCACTTCCTCTTGCACCACGCCCGCTATGTACAGGTCGTTGGGCAGGGGCACGCCCATCCTCTTGAGGAGCGCGCCGGCATACACATGGGTAGCAAGCGAGCCTTTGAGGTCGGAGGCTCCGCGCCCCCACACCTCGCCGTCCTGGATCACGCCCGCATAGGGTGGGTGCGGCCAGTTCTGGGGGTCGCCCACGTCCACATGGTCCAGGTGGGTGTTGAGCATGACACTGCGTTTGCCCCCGCCGCCCCCCCAGCA
>JBBSIX010000089.1:0-10899 GCA_038231875.1 Chloroflexia bacterium
AGTGAAGGTAGGCACAAACCAGACGCCGAAGCGCCCACCCTCGACATCCATCACGGAGAAGCCGAAGCCGACAGCGACGTAAACAACGAACCGCCCCGCCCCGGCGACACCGCCACCACAGACAATTTGCAGTAGTATGGGGAGATGTATGCGAGAGGGGTGCAGGAGTTGCCCCTTCCGCCGGCATGGGGTGTCCGCCGTCGGCCCCTATTTCTCTATCTATGAAGCCCCCACCCTACGTAGGATGGGCGTGGAGGGAAGCGGGGACAGGGAGCCCGGCAAGGCAGAAGGTCTAGTTTGCGCCACCCTAAGCCTGAGCCTTTGCAGGGCAAACGCATCTAAATTGGAATCAGGCGAAAACGAGTCAAACAATCCTATTACAGCAGCCAGTACGTCCTCCAAAGGCCCAGATTCCGGTCCACAGACAGGTCTTGGCGGCGATGGAGCGCAGATTGCAGCGTATTTTGGTGCTGAACTGACGCTTCAAGGTCGTTTTGCCCCTCGAATCCGGACTTTCAGACCAGAATGAATTTAGATGCGTTTGCCCTGTGCATTTACGTGGATGGGATAGACATTCTGAGATACAATAACCAGCGGTGGAGTAGGTGTTGCACATTGAACGCTCAACACTCCTGGGGGTAAGAGCACTATCACGGAGGGCAAGCTTGACCAACGAGCAATTTCTCGAGGCGTTGCAGGACGCAGCCGTTGGTTTTACGAACGCAATAGCGACCGAGGACGGAGATTGGATAGTCAAAGGCTTCATTGATATTTTCAAACGTGTTTATACGATCTCAGTTGATACAAAGGTCATTTCCAAGGTTTTGGAGATATTGCTCTTCCCCGAACTGGTAAAGATTGGTAAGAACTTGGGTTTGGAGCTTATCCTCACGGCTGAACAGAACTTCTACCCAGACATCACGTTTGTATCACCCGAAGGGCAGAAGTTTGCTCTAGACATCAAAAGCACCTACCGTACAAACGAGGAAAATGTAAACGGTATGACTTTGGGAGCATTTACTGGATACTTTCGCAATAGGGCAAGTAAGAAGAATACGACGTTTCCCTATGGAGAATATGCTGGGCACTTTGTGCTGGGTGTAATTTACGACAAGGGAGCAGTAGCTGAAGAGAACGAATGGATGGTCTATGGATTGGATGACTTAGAGCGTATTTCCTCTGTCATCAGGAATTTCACATTCTTTGTACAACCTAAGTGGCGAATAGCGTCCGCTCGCCCTGGTTCGGGCAATACTAAGAACATCGGCGCAGTCACACAGGTTACTCAACTACTCAACGGCTTGGGCCCGTTTACTACGTTAGGGGAGAAGATCTACGATGATTATTGGATGTTCTATCTAACCAAGGATATGGCGGCTACGCTCGGTATTCCGAGACCATATACCAACCTCAAATCATATACGGAATATAAACGAAGAGCACCCGCAGTAACTCTTGAACAAGCACAACTGTTGGACGCGCAAGATACTGGATCAGGCGATAAGACCGGTGATGAGGAGAACGAATGAAAGTAATTGTTCCGCCAGTTAAGTGCCAAGGGATCAAGACGAAGCTCATCCCAGCTATCTTAGGCAATGTGCCTATGCCAGTCGCAGGCAGGTGGATTGAGCCTTTCTGTGGCTCTGGGGTTGTCGGTCTTAACATCCATGCTAATCGGGCTACTCTGGCGGATTCCAATCGCCACATAATAGAGCTTTATCAGGCAATTCGAGATGGGGTAATTACATCATATATGGTTCGAACTTTCTTAGAGAGGGAAGGGCGACGCCTTGAGCAAGACGGGGAACAATATTATATGGAGGTACGAACCCGATTCAATGAGTTCTGCAACCCGCTCGATTTCCTGTTCCTAAACCGTTCCTGTTTCAACGGGATTATACGTTTCAATAGTAAAGGGAAGTTCAATGTGCCTTTCTGTCACAAACCTGACCGCTTCGCTTCAGCATACGTCACAAAGATTGTTAACCAAGTAAAAACGTTCGCGGAAGTACTTCGCGGGAGGGACTGGGAGTTCAAGGTGCAGTCCTTCCGCGAGACACTAGGCAATGTGCAGCCAGAGGACTTTGTTTACGTTGACCCACCTTATGCAGGCAGACATGTGGACTATTACAACTCGTGGACTGATGTAGATGAAAGGGACCTTATAAGCACGCTGAAAAACCTCCCATGTCGATTCCTGCTGTCTACGTGGCATAGTAACAAATACAGAAGCAATCCGGCAATACAAGAGGTATGGAGCCAACCTGGGTTTCACTTCGTCACGGTAGAGCATTTTTATCATGTTGGCTCCACGGAGGTCCTCCGTAATAGCATGACTGAAGCTCTCGTTGCTAACTACCCCATTTCACAGGCTAACGTTCCTCCGCGAAACGGACTGGTGACCTATACCGAATTGCAGCAAGCCCTACAGTTTTAGTCATTGCCTGCCCGACTGCGTGAGCCATCTGCACTCGGCGCTATCCAGCGGCTGGCGAAAGTGAAGAGCACAGGCTGAAGTAGGCCCATCTAGCGAGCTCCCTCTAGGGGAGCGTATGCGCGGGGGCACAACTGCGGCATCTGCGCTAGTACTACAGCCGCAGTTATTAGAAAAGCCTTCCTTGAAAGTTAGTGTCCTGCACAAACCGAGGCAATCGAGTTGATGAGTAAGTTCCCCTCTACGCTTGAGGTCTCACTCCTATCAGCTAAGTGCGGCTGTAGTACTAATTTACGAGCCTTTGTCCCCAAATCTTGACGCACACCCCCACTTGTGCGTTATAATACCTATGTTGACAACGACGTCACGCGCAGGCACATTGCGGTATTTCCGGTAGTGCCGGTTCGGGAGTCGTTGCATTTTCTTTTAACACCCCTTTGCCGGCCTGCCCTATACAATCTACTTTGCTAGGGGAGACCAGCTATGGCGATAGACTATAAAACAAGCACATATATAGAGACCGATGAAGCTGCCGTTGATGAGAGCGATGCGGGCCGCCTTGACGACCTGCTGGCCGAGCGACGGGCCTACTACTACTCGCTTGTAGACCAGATTTTCCACCGCGACGACGACGATCAGGACCGCTATAAGCCCCGCGAGGATCTTGCCGGGCTGTCGCTGCACGAGCTACTCGCCATGTACGCAGGCATGCGTACCTCGCGCGATATTGACATGATGATGCAGCTTCTCCAACGCACGGGCAACTTGTGGTTCTCTATCGCGGGCGCGGGCAAAGAGGCAGTCAATGTAGCTATCGCGGCCCACATGCGCCCCGACGACTACAAGCTCCCCTACTATCGAGACCAGGCGCTCGCCCTTTGGTCGGGCATCAGCTTGCTCGACATCCTGCGCCAGAGCGTAGCTTCCCGCAACGATCCGGCCTCCGGAGGCCGCCAAATGTCCTCCCACTTCGGCTCGGTGGATTTCAATTTCCCCACCGGCTCCACGATGACCGGCTCCCAGGCTCTGCCCGCTACGGGTTGCGCGGCGGGCCTCAAGCTGGAGAAAAAGCTCGGCAAGCGCTACAGCCGAGCCGCTCTCATGGGCCGCAACGACGCTTTCGTTTATACCTCGGTCGGCGACGGCACTACCGCAGAGGGTGAAGTCGAGGAAGCGATCCGAGACGCCGTGCGCGAGATGGCCCCCATCATGTTCGTGGTCGAGGACGATGAATGGGCTATTTCCACGCCTGTCAGCGTGAACATCCCCGGCGGCTCGGCCTCGCAGCTGTACAGCCGTTACTCCAACCTGGGCGACGGCAAACACCTCGAAGTAATAGAGTTCGACGGCACCGACTTTATCGAGTCGTACCAGGTGGCCGGCAAAGCGGTTGAGTACCTGCGTAGCGGCAAAGGCCCTGTGCTCCTGCACGCCCACGTCACCCGTCCCCTCAGCCATTCGTCCGCCGATACGCAGGCGTACTACCGCAGCGCAGAAGATCTGGAGCGCGAGGCAGGCCGCGACCCGTTGACGCGCATGGCCGCCCTGTTCACCGGCTACGGCGTGCCCGAAGAAAAGCTGAAAGAGCTTGACGCCCTGATCACCAAGGAAGTTCGCAAGGCAGCCGATGAGTCGGTAAGTGAGCCAAAGCTCGACCCTGAAACCATCTTATGGCACATCACCTCCACGCCTTACAACCTGCGCGTCACAGGCTTCCGCGAGGGCGAAGCCAACCGGCTGCAAGAGGACCGCAGCACCGAACCTATCCCGATGCGCGACCTTATTACACGCGCTCTATTGGAGGAAATGGAGAAGAACGACCGGATCATCGTGTACGGCCAGGACGTGGCCGATTTCCCAATGCCCGATCCCACCGGCAAGCTCAAAGGCAAGGGGGGCGTGTTCCACGTCACAAGAGGTGTGGGAGCCGCCTTCCCCACGCGCGTGTGGAACTCGCCCCTGGCTGAGGCCACGATACTGGGCACAGCAATGGGCTACTCCCTGGCCGGCTTCCTGCCGGTGGTCGAAGTGCAGTTCCGCGATTATATCCACCCAGGCTGGCAGCAGCTTGTGGACGAAATCGCCACCATGCGCTGGCGTTCCAACGGCACTTTCGCCTGCCCGATGGTAATTCGCGTGGCCTACGGTGACTACCTGGGCGGGGCGGGGGCTATCTGGCACAGCGAGGCCGCCGTCGGCCCTATCGCCCACTATCCCGGCCTGCGAGTGGTTGTGCCCTCTTTGGGTTCGGACGCGGTAGGACTGCTCAGGGAAGCGATCATTTCGGGCGACCCTGTGGTGTTCCTCGAGCCGAAGTCCCTCTACGAAGCCAAGCCGTCGCGCTCGTACTACCCCGGCCCCGATTATCGTGTGCCGCTGGGGTTGGCGCGTGTCACCCGCGAAGGCACCGACCTGACTATCGTCACCTACGGCAACCTATGGCCCCGCACGATGGTGGCCGCCGAAACGCTGGCTAACGACTACGGCATCAGCGCCGAGGTGATAGACCTACGAACGGTGGACGCCGGCTACGACCGCGCGACCATTCTCAGGTCGATCACCAAGACGGGCCACGTGCTGGTAGCCGACGAGGACCGCTCCATCGGCGGCTTCGGCTCGTCGGTCGCAGCCGAGCTTGCCACGGACCACTGGCACGAACTGCACGGCCCCATAGGGCGCATACACCCCAAGTTCGTCCGCGTGTCATACGGTCCCCTGGGCGAGCGGGCGATGATGCCCAACTCCGACCACATAGTGGCCGAGGCGCTGAGGATTCTTGAGTAGCGCCTGGGATCCTTGTGAGTAGGCTCTAATACTACAGCCGCAGGTAGGAAGACGCGCTCCAGAGCCAAGTCAGGACTGGAGGCATATAGGAGTGCCCATGTTGTCGGCCCAACAACATGGGCACTCTTCCAGACCTGTGGCTGTTGTGACGGGCGCGAGCCGAACCCGGAAAATCGGCTGGGCAGTGTGCGTAGAGCTTGCTCGCGCCGGGATGGATATCTTCTTTACGCACTGGACCCCCTACGATGCATCTATGGGGTGGGGGTCTGAAGAAGATGTTCCTGCCGCTTTACAGTCCCTGGTGATCTCGCGGGGCGCACGCTGCGAGCATCTGTCGGTGAACCTGGGTGAAGAGAGCACTCCCAAGCGTATCATGGATACGGTCGAGGAGCGCCTGGGCACAGCCGCCGTCCTTGTCAACAATGCGGTGCATGACCCCGCAGAGGCTCCGTTCTTTGTATAAGCCACGCTAGGCGACTCAGCCCTCTTTTTGGTCGTCCAGCGACATCTGCACGAGATTCATCAACGCATGTACTTCCCTCAAGGCTCGCCCCGGCGCCTTTCCACCTTGTGCCTCAAGCTGTGAGTGCAGCACTTCCATCTCATCTTGCATACGGCGCAGCAAGTCAAGTTGAGCCTGCGGCTCGAAGGGGGCAAGGGCAGAACCCCAGGCGTTGTCGCGGTAGGTCATCTTATGTCCTTTGCCGAGCAACCAACGCACCTTGCCCAACGCACTGGCCGCGATATTGAGTAGGTTGAGTGCATCGTAGAGGTCGCCGCGAGCGATATACTTGGCAACAACGGAAGACATCCCCCAGAAGAAAGCGCACTCCTGTGTCAATGAGGCGGCAAGCTCCTGGCCGGTCGGCGGTTCTTGCAGTGGCTCTTGAGCAGGGGGCAACCCTACCTTGTCGAACAGGATATGCACATCGTGAGGTAGAGCCGCGCCCTTTTGCGGCAGCCAGTTCCAGTCAACATGCATGGGACCATGCGAGCCGGGGTACAGCGTCCACAGGTACGCCCCGCCAGGTGGGGCATTCTGGGGCGCTTCGGAGATGAGAACCGGCTCGCCCAGCGCCGCCACAAAATCGCGCCGACCCACACGCACCGCCTCCATATCGGCATCACGCACCGCTACCCACAGGTCGAGGTCGCTCCAGGCATCGCCTTCGCCCCTACCCAGCGAGCCCGCAAGCCAGGCGGCGACGATGCGCCGGTCAGCTTCCAAGAGCAGGCATGCCTGCTCTAGTAGTGCGCTGCGTTCCGTCTCCTTCTCGCGCAATCTAGAGGCCAGGTCAGGTGACAAAGCGCAATTCTCCTGTAATCGTTCGGAGCAGTGAACATGGCAGTGAACATGATAGTAGTTAGAGGGATTATAGCACCCGATGCAGAAAGGCACATCGGCCTGGAGAAGTACAAGAGCAGGCCAACGGCACGACAAAGAGCCACATCACGAGGCGCTTTGCTGCGACAACGTTACTCGCTGCGCCACCGGCACTCAGGCAGGCCGCTTCTGCCCGATATGGTCATGGAGGTGGGTGTGAGGGTGGCCGTACTCATGCAGGTGCTCGTGTATCAGATTGGCCCTTATGAGAAGATCATGGTCGCCAAGTATCTCCTGGGGAGAGCCATCGGCCAGGATGCGTCGCTCCTCGCCTATTACGATCACGCGGTTGGCTATCACCGGGACTATCTCAAGCTCGTGGGTGGTTGTTATGGTGGTCTTGCCGACCTCACCCAACTTGTTGATTAAGTTGACCAACACCCATTTGGTGCGCGGGTCGAGCGACGCCGTCGGCTCGTCGAGCAGAATGACTTCAGGGTGGAGCGACAACACCGAGGCGATAGCCGCCCTCTTCTTCTCACCGCCTGATAGCTCGAACGGCGCGCGATTCGCCAGGTGCGTAATCTCCATTTGGGCGAGCGCCTGGTCACATCTGGCCTTTACTTCCTCGTTGGACAGCCCTAACTGCAACGGACCGAACGCCACATCGTCGAACACTGTTGCGCTGAATAGCTGTATATCGGGGTCTTGAAACACCAGGCCAACCTCGCGGTGAAAGCGAAAAGCCTCCTGTCCGGCGGCCACCGCAGCCACGTCGCGGCCCAGTGCGCGCATACGGCCCTCGGAGGGTGCGTAAATCCCATCCAGCATCTTCAACAGCGTAGACTTGCCGCTGCCGTTCGCCCCCAGAATAACCACCTGCTCGCCCCGGTGTATATCCAAGTCTATGCCATCGAGGGCCACCTGTCCGGCGTTGTATAGATAGCGCACGCCCCGCAAATAGAAGAGCGGCTCCTCGCCATGCAAGAGTGTAGCCTCATTCAACCTATGTACCTCCCAATGGCCCAAGTTGCCGCAGCCACGAGGCACGCGCCGCTCAACGCCAACCAGTCGCCTGTTTGCAGCCGAAAATCCTGGTAGCTCCGCACCTGCCCGGTGAAGCCACGCGCCAACATTGCCACATAGACATCGTTGCTCATCTTGAACGAGCGGCTCATTAGGCTGGACATCGAGCCACTGATCCAGCCCCGGTGCTCGCCTCCGCTAGTCGAACCGACCATCCGGCTCTTTCGAGCCTCGAACATGCCGTTGGTAGTACGCAAGAAGAGGAAAATATAGCGATAGGTCATCTGGAGGAGCAATATAAACACAGCCGGCACTCGTAGCGCCTGCAAGCTTTTCAGCAGGTCGGCCCAGGGGGCGGTGAGCACGAGCAGCACAGCCAGCGATACGCTCACCGCTACCCGCATGACGAAAACAGCCGCACCCAAGAGGCCCGGCACAGAAGGGGCGAGGTGCATTGGCCCCAGTGCCAGGTCGAATAGCCGGGGGCCGGGTGTGAAAAAAATAGAGGGAATTATTACCATCCCGGCGAAGAACGGTATCCCCAGCCACACTCGCTTTACAAAAAAGTCGAAAGGCACCAGGCTAAGGCGTGCCGCCACCAGGATAGCTGCGTACAGAGCGGCCAACGCCAAGAACGAATTCGACAACCCGGCGGCCAGCACCACCACGATAAACATCACCAGCTTGGCGCGTGGATCGAGGCTTTGCAACAGGCCTGCCTTGCGCGCATGCTCCTCAGTAAAGACTGCGCGCTCGATAGAGGAGGCGATGCCTGCTACTGTTTTTTCAAGCCAGCTCCGGCTACCCTCCAGGTTTTTGCGGCCTCGGGTTCGGGTTGTCGTAATCACGCTCATGTAACGGTAGTATCCTCCGGGCCGGCCTGCGCCTGAGCGCGACCACCTAACAGCCTGCCTATCAGCAGCATCAGCGCACCCAATATCAGCATGCCTGTGATACCGCTCAGTTCATAACCTATCGCTGACTGCCAGAGCGCGGCGTCGGCGGTACTGAAGAACGGCAAAGGAATGTTATATCCCGATAAAGGAGCGCTGAATACACTCGAGAACTCTTGTAGACCCTTCGGTATATAGCCGAAAGCCGCCTGCACATCCTGTGTGCTGCCCTCCCCAAAGGCAAAACCGGGGGCTATCAAGCCAAGCGGTACAAGCACAGCGGCAGCCGTAAAAGCTGTGCCGACCCGTTTTATCCTCTTTGGCAACAGGAACCAAGCGAGAGGGATAAGTATCGCTGCGATCACCAGCACAACGAGCAGCATGGCGGCCACCGATGCCCAGTCAACCTGCGACCAGTCGGCCCCAAAAAAATGCCCGAAGTCCCCGCCGCCCGTGATAAGCCCGGCAGCCAACAGCACGACCAGCGCGCCACCCACTAGAGCCGCCGCCAACTGCCCAAGCGGTCTGCCTCCTGCCTCACCCACAGGTACGCTGGGGCCAAGCAGAACATTCTTCAGCGAAGTTAAATACTCTGGGTGTCGTTTTTGCAAATAGGCCGTGCCGAACGCACTGATCAAAGCTTCTACGATAGACGCGCCAAAGGCATGCGAAATCAGCATAGTTGGGATGGCCGTTTCGAGGCCGTAGGGACTGTAGAGCGGGCGTCCTCCCTCATTGAACAGGGCGGGTTGCACTCCCAATTCAACGCCTACAGCAAGTGCCGCTACCGTGATACCGACGTAAGCGCCGATGCCCGCCGCCCACACCCGCCGAGTTGATAGGAGTGGGGCGCGTGCTGCAACGAGGCGGTAGGTGTAGTAGCCCACGAACGGCAGGATGATACCCATGTTCAGGCAGTTAGCCAGGATCGCCAGGATGCCTCCGTCGCCAAAGAATAGCGCCTGTATGATGAGAGCCATGCTAACGACGATCACCGCTGCCCAAGGGCCGAGTACAACGGCGGCGAGCGTGCCTCCAACCCCGTGCGCGGTGGTGCCCCCAGGTACAGGCACATTGAACATCATTATAGTAAAGGTGACAGCCGAAAAAATAGCAAGCAAAGGCACGGTGCGGTTATTCAGCACATCCTGCACCTTGCGTACCGCCATCGCCCAGAACGGGACTGTGATGACTCCTGTACCTAACGAGAACAGTGGACTGAGATAGCCATCGGGAATATGCACGTGCTTTTTACTCCTAGTTGGACTTCGCCATGCCGGTAGGCCGGGGTATCTACGTGGCGCGGGCTTGAGACAGAGAGAGACACAAGCAGCTACCGTTACATTATAGTTCACTTTTGCAACTGGTTGCAACTACTCCATCTGTGATACGCCGGATCCAGGCCGGCGGATTTCCGGTGATCACCCACATCTCAACCTATGCTGGACTCTGGGTGAGACAACGGTCTGCTCATCCCCAAAATCTGACCGCTTACACACCAACTCTACTTTGACAGTGGCTTGCCCCACAGCTATACTGCAAAGGTAAACGCAAGCAGCAAAAGCGTCGAAGCGCTGCATCGCAGTGGAGGAGCAAGCCATGTCCGTCATCACCCCCGTGACGAGGGAATACCTGGAAACTATCTACAACCTCACGGTGGAGGGCGACCCGGTGGTGGGTGTCAGGCTAGCCGAAAAGTTCGGGGTATCGCCGCCCAATGTGGCCCAGGTGCTCAACCGCATGCGGCGCGACGGCCTCATCAGTATGCCGGGGCGCGGACGCGGCAAGGCGGGCGACGGCATCGAGCTTACCCCCGAAGGCAAGCACCACGCCGAGGCCCTTCTCCGCCAGCATCGTTTGGCCGAGCGGTTCCTTGTAGACATTCTGGGTATGGACTGGGTGCAGGCCCATGAGGAGGCCCACAACCTGGAGCGCGGCATGTCGGAGGCTGTGGAGGCCCACCTGATGACTGTCCTGGGCAACCCCCGCACCTGCCCGCATGGCAACCCCATTCCTAATCAGATGATGAACACCGTCGAGTATCTGCGAGAGCAGCATGCCTTGCGCCTGAGCCGGGCCGAACCAGGCAAGGAGATGAAAGTGGTGCTCATCTCAGAAGTAGTGGAGGACGAGTCGGCCCTGTTGACGGCTCTCGGCAAGATGGAGATAATGCCCGGCGCTCGCATCACCATACTCGAAAGCAGCCCCGATGCCGAAACCTTGCAAGCTAGCGTTATCCCCCGCACAACTCCCCAAACCGAACAAGAGGAGCCACAAGCCAAAGTGGTGTCGCTGGACAGGGACCTGGCGTCCAGGATTTGGGTGAAAGCAGCCTAGAACGGCACAATCCGTGTGCATGGAGGCCGGCCGTGCCGGCCGTTACCAACCCCCTGTGCCCGGCTCTCCCTTGAACGGCCCCTTTATATCCGGAGTGATCC